>CAZGUW010000021.1:0-30395 GCA_964528705.1 uncultured Geminicoccaceae bacterium | reverse complement strand
ATGGTTCCTTCCTTTCCATCGTCATGGCCCGTACACGAAATTCCTGACAGTCCCGTGCACGGAGGTCGAGATCGGCGTGCTCGGCTGAGCGACGTTTGGTTGGGCCCGGCGACGAGCCGCGCACCGGCTTCCAGCGCTCGGTGGCCTCAATGATCGTCGAGCCCGCCGCAGGCCGCATGCACGTGACCCGCGGCAATCCCGGCGACATGCCCTACGAGGTCCATCGGCTCGGCTGACCAGCCGTTCGACCGGCCGGCGCGACTGAAGTCATGGCCGAGCTGGCAGACCGCCTCGCGCACCGAAAACAATCGCGCCAGAGCTGCGGCCAGGCCGGACAAGGCGCGACTGATTGAACCTCGAACATCACCGGGCCCGCTTCGCTTCTCAACCATCAACACCGACAACAGCCGACCATTTGCAACAGCTGAAGCAGCTAAAAAGGGAAGTGCGCTCCGCACGATTGTCGGGTTCCCATCGGTCCGCCTTTCGTGTAACCAGAGTCTATCAAGAGCAGTCGGCTTGGCGCATGATGGAATTCATAAAGCAGCATAACGACGTATTGAGTTGGGTGGTACCGCTTCTTGTGGCTCTAATTGCCGGACTATGGCGATTTCACGTGATTTCCCGGCGCAAGAAGTTGGATGGCGCGAATTTGGTGATCGCGAAGCGCAATAGCCTAGCCGCGGGCCGTGATGTACGTATTACAACCTGCACACCTCCGTCAGAAAAGCGTCGTCGAGAAAAATAGAATGGAATGGCTGAGAAAGTTGTTTCGCAGTGGCAATAAGATCTCTGCCAACTCTCACAGCTACGCCGCTGGCCGTGACATATATATTTATTTGAATGATCTCAGCAATGTTCCGTCTACAGGGATACCCGAGGAAGTTTCAATCCGAATCGCCCGATTTATTGAGTACCATGTGGGGAAAAATGATAAGCCGGTTCCCTTTGGCGGCAGACGAAAGCAAATAGACGCCCTAAACGATTGGCTCGATGGCGATGATAGTTGTCGGAACAATTTAATTCTAACGGCACCGATGGGCCGCGGAAAGACGTCACTGTTGTTACACTGGATAGGTCAGGTTGACAATCGGTGGAATATCGTCTTTGTACCGATCAATTTAGCTGCCGGACTAACCCACGAAACAGATTTTTATCACGCGCTTGCCGGGAGACTGGCAACAATACTTGGCGAGTCGTTGAACTCGGCCTGGTTAAGCGATCCAGGCACCTACTACCGGAACCAAGCCGTCAGGCTGATAAGCCGCGTACAAGAATCTGGGATCCGGTGCCTGATCGTAGTTGACGGATTGGATGAGGCCGACTGGCGCTTAGACCCTGCCGCCCTGCCTCCGAGCAAGACACCAAGCCTCAAGGTCCTGGTGGGCGCACGCACGCTTATCGGTGACCAGCGATCGGCGGGCTGGCGACAACACCTCCAATGGGACCACCCGGCAGACAGCTGTCGGGAAATGGACTTGCCCACACTAGACGAAACCGGCGTGCGTGAAGTCTTGGAGGCATGGAATTCCGCTATTGGCGCTAGACATATATTGAGTACGATTGATACCGAACTGTTCCGACTGACGGCCGGCGACGCATTGTTGATCCGCCTTTATCTTAACGAATTGGAAAGAGATTTAGCGGGAGAACCGACTGAAGCACTGCGGAATCTGACGAGTTTCGAGCCAGGCTACCGTGCCTTTTTCAGACAATGCTGGCAGGCTGAGCGTCCGCGTGCTGACGACGGTGACCGTTCTTCGCAACGAACACCTGTCGAAGCGATCCTTGCTGTCCTAGCGTGTGCCCACGGACCAATGAAATTGGCCGCTCTGGATCGTGTTGCAAGGGCCACATCAATATTCAAACTTCAACACCCGATTACTTATTCGGATTTTCATTCGATTCGCCGATGGATTATTGGCGATGGAATCGAAACAGGCATTTCTTTCAGTCATCCTAAGCTTGCAGAATATTTTCGAGAAGAACATTTTGGCGCGGGCGATGCCATCTGTCAAGTCGAACATGCGATCATCGGTTGGGGAAAAGAAGTAATTAATGGCCTTAAGAAAAATACTATAAAGCCAAATGAAAGCGCGCAATTTGACTATATTCTTTCGCACTATTTATCGCATTTAATTTCTACGCGTAGCCCAATAGACAATTTGACGGCCATTATTGATAAATACTGGATGCTAGCTCGGCGCCATCAACTAGGAAGTTATTGGGGATTTATTAGCGATATCTCGGTTATATTGGCCACAATCAGATTCTCGCTAGAGACTCAACCCAGTACTCTTGTATTTCTTTTGGCGGCCGAAATTAAATGCGTACTTTGTCTTAGCACGATTTATGGTATGGGGTCCGAAGTCGCACCCGCTCTATTAGCATCTGCTCTACAAGAAGGCACGATAACGATTGAGGAAGCGAAACATTTGGCCGAGATTCGTCCGAGCGGTCAACGCATATCGGCGTTAACCGCGATTTTTTCGTGGCTACCTTCGCTCGATCGTGAATCAGTTATTCAATCGATTCTTCAATTACCAGATCCAAATGAACGCGCCGGCCCTAACATAAAAATTCCTCCGTACTAGGATGTTAAACAGCAATCTATAATTGCTGAAAATTTATTCAACGCTTTAAACGAAGCTGGTGGATTAGCCACTAATTTTGTTAATCTACTAGCACTAGCTCCCTTCCTCAACGAACACCAGATAACACCACTAGTGAATGACGCGATCCGCATCTCAGAGTTGGAACGCGATCCGGCGGACCAAGTTTCGAAGATGATAACTATCTGCCAGCATATCGCGTCCAATAGAACCGCGGAGTTGAAATTAGCGATACTAGAAAAGCTTGGTGAAGTTGGTATCGAACAGCAAGTTTATACGCTTTACCGTATGCAGCGAACGTTCTCAGAAGAAGAAAAAGCCACTTATGCCGGAATGTTATTCGCCACTTCGGCCCAGGCCCTTAAGGATTTGACACGTCGGCCTTCACATGGTTCTCATCCATACGAGATTCAAAGGAAACTTTTTGAACTAACTAAATATAATATAATTAGCTTTGTAGAGATAGCACAGCACTTTCCAGCAGTGCAGCGCAATCTCTTTTATACCGAAGCGAGACGACGTATTCTCGCGCTTCCTCCTGGGTACCATCGCGTCGATACCATGATTACCGTGGCCAGCCACATGAACGGATCTTTAGATAGTAATATTGTTTCAGAATGCTACAAAGAAGTTCATACGGCGCCAGTCGCGAATAACCGGCTGCACTTTCTCAGTCGAATTGTTCCGCTTATGCCCCCTGAGCTCGCCCGAACGGCTATAGCAGAAGCGTTCCAGGCTGCCGAAGCGCAGGCGATTGAGACGGAGAGTGAAAGAACGGAACATTGGGCTAAATTAGCAACGCATCTAACTGTTAAAAACAAAAAAGAATTTTTCGCTCCGACTTTAAATCGAATTTTGACTTGCAAAGCAACCTATGGACTTCCTCCCTCCGAAGAAATGTTGGCACTCGCAGACGAGAATCAACGAATCGTTATTTGCAAAAGACTTCTTAATCAAATGAAAAAAATGGAACCGGGTGTTGCGACACTGTTTTCATTAGCATGCTTCATTCCTCGAATTCCAGAGGCCATTCGGCAAGAAGCGGTCGATCTGCTCGTTGCGTTTTCCACAAAAGTGACAGCACGAAAAGACGCAATCTTTTTGACCGACTTGTCTCTGGCTGTTCACGCTCTACCAAAAGAAAATAGAACAGCAGTGATATTGCAAATATTTGCGAGAATAAACCAAATTGTTGATGCTTACCAACGAGCTTCGATACTAACAAGATTGATTCCATTTTCTTCTGGCACTCTTCAACGCGAGATTATTGAAGAAGCTATTCGCACCACTAAGATGATCATTAAAGAAGAACCGCGCGTGCGTATGTTAGCTCAACTTTCAGAAGAGTTGCCGTGCGAAGAAGCGGCCCTGCTTCTGAGTGAGGCTAAAACTACAGCAGAAGCACTAGGAGACTCTTCGGTTCGGCAACGTCTTCTGGCGGAGCTAAAATCGCGACCGCGGCGAAAAGATAACAATGAGAAGACACCACCGCATTCCGATGCGAAAGAGCACTCTTTGATCCTACGAGAGGTAGAGAGTGAGTTAAAAAAATGTTCCGAAATGGCCCGAAAAGAAACAATTTATAAACTTGTTGCCCTCATACCAAAATTTGCAGCTATCGGAGGAGATGATTTACTATTGGCGATTGCCAAAGATATTCGCGAGACCGCATCGTGGTGGCATTCGGATCAATATGAAGACCACAAATTCTAACTTAAACAATAATAAGTCAAACAACGGAGAGAGCCCTGGTGGACACCTCCCTTTTCAACCATCCACACCGCTGACGGTCGGCCATTTGCTGCCGTTTGAATGGCAAGGAAGCGAGGTATCCTCTTCTCCTGTTCGATTAGCCATTCGTGGACCTGCAAACCATCTCATCGTTCTTCGGCGGTGGGATACCAGCTCTCGTCGAGGAGCTGCTCCAGGGTGTAGTGCGGGCCTTCGGGCAGGGCTTGCGCCGTCCCGGGCTCGCCGTGGTCCTCGAGCTCGAGGGCGGCGGCGCGGCGTGCCCGGGCGTGCGCCCTGGGCAGGGTGGGCTCGATCTCACGGGCGATGGAGGCTGTCCAGCGGCGATCGATCTCCGCGCGGGCATTGTCGATGGAGAGGAGCCACTTTCGCCGCGGCGTGCGGTCCGCGGCGAATTCCAGCTTGAGGAGGTGCTGGATCAGGCGTTCGAGCTGGCTGGCGATGGCGCGGCGCTGCTCGTTGCCCAGGTCCTCCACCTCTTCGGCCAGATTGGCCCAGTCGATGGGCTCCTGCGTGTTGATCCGCTCGCCCCCGGCGTGACGCAGCGCCGCCGCCTGCCGGCGGGTCCAGGCGTAGAAGTCACGCTCGTAGAGGTCGTCGAGGTCGGCGCCCATGTCGTGAAAGATAATCGATGACAGGGCGTTGCGCCAGCGAGCCCCGCCATGCGCTGTCGCGCGCCGATACCGAGAACCTCCGCTTCAAAGTGCGGAGGGGGCCCGGGGGAACTCAGTTCCCCCGCTCTTTCCCGATCACCCCAACGACGGCAGCTTCAGCCCCTGCTCCTTCGCGCATTCGATGGCGTCCGCGTAGCCGGAGTCGGCTGAACAACGGCGTCCCCGTCCGGGCAACTGTCGCATTATACGCGACACATCGGCCCGGGATGTCGCGTTATATGCGACAGCAGCGCTTGGGTTGTCGCGTATAATGCGACAGTTGGCCGTGAGATGTCGCGTTATATGCGACAGTTTGCGGGCATTGTCGCATATAACGCGACAGTTCACGACGAACGAACCCGCCGAATCGACGAGCGAACCCACGGATTCGACCAACGAACCCGGCGAATCGACCAACGAACCCAGGGTTTCCGCGAACGAACCCGAGCGACCCCGCGCGGCCCCTCGCTGCCCCCCACGAGCGAACCCAGAACAGCGGATTTTGCCGAACGAACCCGCCCCCCCCGGTCGGCGGCCCGAGGGTGCCGACGACCCTCTTGATCGGAACGCCGAAGCCGGTCATCCCGGCAGCGGCCCGGGCACGCGCCCGAGGGCCGTGTCACCAACCCCTCCCGATGCGCTGGTGGATCGCCCATGGACCTCCTCGAGAAGCTGCGCGGCGGCCTCGTCGTCTCCTGCCAGCCGGTGGATGGCGGCCCCCTGGACCGCCCGGAGATCGTCGCCGCCCTGGCCGAGGCCGCCGTGGCCGGCGGTGCCGCGGGCCTGCGGATCGAGGGCATCCGGAACCTCGAGGCCGTCCGCCCGCGGGTCGCCGTGCCGGTCATCGGCATCGTCAAGCGCGACCTCGAATCGAGCCCGGTCCGCATCACGCCCCTCAACGCCGACGCCAGGGCCCTCATCGCCGCCGGCGCCGACATCGTCGCCGTCGACGCCACCGACCGCCCCCCCCCCCACCCCCCCCCCCCCGCCCCCCGGGCCCCCCCGGCATCCGGCGCCCTCGCCATGGCCGACTGCGCCACGCCGGCCGACGGCAGCCGGGCGCTCGCCGCCGGTGCCGCCATCCTCGGCACCACCCTCTCCGGCTACACCGCCGAGACCGCCGGCCAGGGCGACGGCGTCGACCTCGAGCTGATCGGCAGCTTCCGCGCCCTCGGCGGCTTCGTCATGGCCGAGGGCCGCATCAACACGCCGGCGCTGGCCGCCGCCGCCATCCAGGCCGGCGCCGACGCCGTCACGGTCGGCACGGCGCTTACCCGCCTTGAGCTGGCCACGGGCTGGTTCGCCACCGCCATCGCCGCCGCCGGCCGCCGCTGATGCCATCCCTCGCCCGCGCCTCGCTCCAAGGCTTCGCCGTGGACCTCGGCGGCACCAAGATCGCCGCAGCCCGCATCGAGCAGGGCCTGGTCACGGAGCGGCTGCAGACAGCCACCGACGGCAGGGCCGGCCCGGAGGCGCAGATCGAGGCGATTGCCGACCTGCTCAGGAAGCTCGGCCACGGGCCGGGCGCCCCCCTGGGCGTCGCCGTCGCCGGGCGCATCGACGACACGGGCCGCTGGCACGCGGTCAATCCGGGCATCCTCGAGGCCATCCAGGGCTTCCCGATCGCCGCCAGCCTCCAGCGCACTGTCGGCGCCGCCACATGCAGCAACGACGCCGCCGCGGCCGCCTTTGCCGAGGCGCATTTCGGCGCCGGCCAGGGCAGCCGGCACTTCGCCTATCTCACCGTCTCGACCGGCGTCGGCGGCGGCATCGTGCTCGACGGCCGGCTCCTCCGGAGCCGCAACGGCCTCGCCGGTCATGTCGGCTTCGTCTCGAGCCCGCTGGGCAGCCGCACCTGCGGCAGCGGCCGGCACGGCACGGTGGAGAGCACCGCCGCCGGCCGGGCGATCGCCGCCGACGCAAAGGCTCTGGGCCATGGCGCCGCCGACGCCCGCGCCGTCTTCGAAACGGCCGTCCGGGGCGAGGCCTGGGCCGCGGCGATCATCGAGCGCTCGGCCCGCGCCGTCGCCACGCTGATCGCCGACCTCGCCACGATCCTCGGTCTCGATCGGGTGGCGATCGGCGGCAGCATCGGCCTCGCGGCGGGCTATCTCGATGCCGTCAGGACGGCGCTGGACAGCGAGCCCGAGCTCTTCCGGGTAGAGCTGGCAAGGGCCGCGCTCGGCCACGACAGCGCCCTCCTCGGCGCCCTTGCCCTGCGGCGATCGACGCCTCCTTCGGGCAATTCCTTGGGCTAGCAGCATCCCCGGCCGACCTCACCGCGCTCGCCCGCGTTGCGTTGCAGACGGATATGCCGCTATGAGTGGGGCCGAGGGAGCCGGCGACCGACGCGTTCGGCCACAACGACAAGACGCGCGGGAGGGGCCGGCAAGTGACGGGTCTGGCAGAGCTGACGAACGGCCTGGGGCGATTCAACGCCACGCTGCTCGTCGTCTGCCGTTGGCTGGTGATCCTGATCGTCGCCGCCCTCGCCGTGATCCTGAGTGTCGCGGTCTTTCGGCGCTACGCCCTGAACAATGCCATCCCGTGGTCCGAGGAGGCCGCCAAGTACCTGATGGTCTGGCTCGCCTTCATGGGCTCACCCATCGCCCTGCGCCATGGCGGCCACGTCAATGTCGACCTCGCCGTCGCCTGGATGCGCGGCCGGGCCAGGCAGTTTTTCTTCCTGCTGGCGCATCTGATCGTGATCGGCGCAGCGGCGGTGCTGATCTGGTACGGTTTTCTCTTCGCCAAGCAGGGGGTGCGGCAGGTGGCGTCGAGCTTCCAGATGTCGATGGTCTGGGTCTATGCGGCCGTGCCGCTCGGCGCCGGGTTGATGCTGCTGGTCTCGCTCGAGCAGGCGCTCCGGGCCCTGAACGGCATCTTCGACCCGGCCCGCGGCTATGTCGACGACCACGAATCCGCCATCGACGAAATTCGCGAGTAGCTCGGCATGGCACTGGTCTTCTTCTGGCTCCTCCTCGCCCTCATGGCGCTCGGCGTGCCGATCGTCTTCGCGCTGGTCATGGCGCCGGTCTTCGGCATCCTGATCGAGGACAAGCTCGTCTTTCTTACGATGCTGCCGCAGCGCATCTTCTCCGGCATCAACCAGTTCCCGCTGCTCGCCATCCCGATGTTCATCCTCGCCGGCGAGGTGATGAACCACGGCGGCATCACGCTCCGGCTCGTCACCTTCGCCAAGACGCTGGTCGGCCATTTCCGGGGCGGCCTCGCCCAGGTCAACATCCTCTCCAGCATGCTCTTCGCCGGGCTCTCGGGCTCGGCCGTGGCCGACACCTCGGCACTCGGCTCCATGCTCATCCCGGCCATGGAGAAGGACGGCTACACGCGTCGCTTCGCGGCCGCCGTCACCGCCGCGTCCTCGGTGATCGGCCCGGTGATCCCGCCCTCGATCATCATGGTGGTCTACGCCTACATCATGGGCGTCTCGGTCGCCGCCCTCTTCGCCGCCGGCCTCGTGCCAGGCATCATGATGGGCGGCGGCATGATGCTGATGACCGCCTTCCTCGCCCGCAAGCGCAACTATCCCAAGACCGAGCGTCGGGCCCCGCCGAAGGAGGTGGCAACGGCATTCGGCCACGCCTTCCTGCCGCTCCTGACCCCGGTCATCATCCTGGGCGGCATCCTCTCCGGCGTCTTCACGCCGACCGAAGCCGCCGCCGCGGCCGTCGCCTATGCCCTGGTCCTCAGCCTCCTCGTCACCCGCACGCTCGAGATCGCCCGCATCCCGGACATGCTCTTCCGGGCGGGGATCGCCTCCTCCAGCATCCTGCTGGTCATCGGCGCCGCCACGCTGTTCGGCTGGGTGACCTCGCTCTCGGGCGTGCCGAGCGCAGTGAGCAGCATCCTGCTCGGGGTGAGCGACAGCCCCTGGGTCGTGCTCTTCCTCGTCAACATCCTCCTCCTGATCGTCGGCATGTTTTTCGATGCCGGCCCGGCCATCCTGATTCTCGGCCCGCTGCTCGGCCCGACCATGCTGCAGCTCGGCATCGATCCGCTGCACTTCGCCATCGTGATGTGCGTCAACCTGACGGTCGGCCTCGCCACGCCGCCCATGGGGCTCGTGCTCTTCGTCGCCTCGAGCCTGACCCGGCTGTCGATCGTCGAGATCGCCAAGGACATGTGGCCGTTTCTGCTCGTCCACATCGTGGTGATCTTCTTGATCACCTACTTCCCCTTCCTTACCATGACCTTACCTCGTCTTTTCGGCTTCGGGTCCTGAAGGCGTCACCGCGCGCCCTTGCGGCGCCAATACCCAGGGAGACTTTTACATGACCAGGAAACTCGCATGTGGTCTGCTCGCCGCGACACTGCTCGCCGGCACGGCCCTGCCGGCAAATGCCGCCGACTACGTGCTCAAGTACGGCCATCCGGGCCCGGTCGGCCCTGACAGCGACGACCACGTCGCCGGCGAGTTCCTGAAGTACTTCCTCGAGACCGAGTCCAACGGGCGCATCGAGGTGCAGATCTTCCCGGGTTCGCAGCTCGGCTCGTTCCGCGAGATGGTCGAGCAGGTGAACGCCAACACGCTCGAGGTGGCGCACACGGCCGTGGGCGGCCTCGTCGGCTTCATGCCCGAGCTGCAGGTGATCGAACTGCCCTACATGGTGCGCGACGACGCGGTCGCCGAGTGCATGATCCGGGGACCGTTCTTCGAGGACATGCGCGAGTCCTTCATGGAGCGCTCGGGCAACGTCAACCTGATCGGCGTCGGCAATACCGGTCGCTTCCGCAGCTTCTTCACCGCCAACAAGCTGGTGAAGAGCGCAGCGGACCTCGAGGGCGTCAAGATGCGGGTGATCAACTCGCAATTGCCGGTCGAGATGATGCAGTTCTACGGTGCCAACCCGACACCGGTCGCCTGGGGCGAGCTCTACACCTCGCTGGCAACGGGCGTGGTCGAAGGCACGAAGAACGCGGTGACCGACATCATCCCCAACAAGATGGAGGAGGTCGTCCGCTACGCCACCATGGACAAGCACGCCTATCTCTGGGGCTTCATGGCGGTGAGCCAGGACTTCCTCGACAGCCTGCCCGACGATCTCCGGGCGTTGGTGGTCAGCGGCGTCCGCCAGATGGCTGACGTGCAGCTCGAGTTCAACAAGGGTGCCGAGGCGCGGCAAAGCCAGGTCTTCACCGACGGCGGTGGTGAGATCTACGTGCCGAACGAGGAGGAGATGGAGACGTTCCGCGCCGTCAAGGAGCCGATGGGCGAGTGGTACGTGGCCCAGTTCGGCGACGAGTGGCTGAACAAGTTCACCGCCGCCGCCACCGAGTGCGAGGAGTCGGTGGACCTCCAGCTGGCGAACTGGGGCAGCCGGAAGTAGCATTCACAACGGGCGGTGCCGCCCGGCACCGCCCTTTTCATCCTTCAGACGCGGCCACGAAGCACGTGGCCGGCGAGGTAGAGCGAGCCGCAGATCAGGATGACGGCCGGCTCGCCGTTCGCCTCGCCGAGCAGATCGAGCGCCCCTTCGACGTCCGCGGCCGGCTCGGCCGCGAATCCCAGGCCCCGGGCAAGCGCCGCAACGTCGGCCGGGTCGCGACCGAGATGCTCCTCCGGCACCGGCACAGCCAACAGTCGCCGGATGCGACCCCGCATGGGTGCGAGGAATGCCGCCACATCCTTGGTCTCGAGCATGCCGAGCACGAGATCGACCGGGCGACCTCGGGCGATTCCGTCGAGGCTCAACGCCAGCGCCTGCCCGGCCGCCGGGTTGTGGCCGCCGTCGAGCCAGAGCTCCGTGCCGGCCGGCAGGCGGGCGGCAAGGTCGCCGTTCAGACGTTGCAGCCGCGCCGGCCAGTCGGCATCCCGGATACCCTGTCCGATGACCTCGGTGGCAAGCCCGAGCGCCAGCCCCGCCATGGCAGCCAGGGCGGCATTCTCGATCTGGTGGGCGCCGACGAGGCCGGGCCGCGGCAGCTCGAATTGTGCCTCGCCGTCCACGAGACGAAAGCCCCGATCGCCGATGGCGAACTGCCAGTCACGTCCGGCGGCGCGAATTGGCGCCGCGAGCGCTGCGGCCCGGGAGTCCAACACCGCAAGTGCGGCCGGGTCCTGCGGCCCGGCCAGGACCGGCACGCCGGGCTTGAGGATACCGGCCTTCTCTCCGGCGATGGCTTCGAGCGTGTCCCCCAGATAGGCCTCGTGATCCATCGAGATGGGCGAGATGAGGGTGAGCGCCGGCTTCGCCACCACGTTCGTCGCGTCCAGCCTTCCGCCGAGCCCCGTCTCCAGCAGGAGCCAGTCGGCCGGACACTCGGCGAAGGCGAGAAAGGCGGCGGCCGTGGTGATCTCGAAGAAGGTGATCGCCTCACCCTGGTTGGCGCGTTCGCAGCGGTCGAGCACGTCCGCCAGCAGGCTCTCGTCGACCGGCTGGCCATGCAGCAGGATACGTTCGTTGAACCGCACGAGATGGGGCGAGATGTAGCGGTGCACCCGCTGGCCGTCGGCCTCGAGCATCGCGTGCAGCATGGCGAGCGTCGAGCCCTTGCCGTTGGTGCCGGCGATGTGCACGACCGGCGGCACCCGGCGCTCGGGATTGTCGAGCCGGTCGAGCAGGCGGAGGATCCGGGAGAGCGAAAGGTCGATGCTCTTCGGATGCAGACCCTGCAGCCGGGCCAGGATGAGATCGCTGTCGAAGGCGGTCATGGACCGGTTCCCGTCGAGTGCCCGACGTTCAATCGCCACTCGGTGAAGCCGGGGCGGGTGCTTCCGCCTGATCCACGGCAGGCTCCGCCGGCTTGTCGCCGCCCCTCGCCTGGGCCACGGCGGGCATCTGGATGGCGTCTGCGGGTGCGCTGGCCGGTTTCGCCGCCGGTTCGTCCGTTTGCAGCGGTCGGCGGAAGAGCAGGCCGAGCACACGGGCGATGGTGGCGCGCATCTCGAAACGGTGGACGACGAGGTCGACCATGCCGTGCTCGAGCAGGTACTCCGCCTTCTGGAAGCCCTCGGGCAGGGTCTCGCGGATTGTCTGCTCGATGACCCGGGCACCGGCGAAGCCGATCACGGCACCGGGTTCGGCGATATGGATGTCACCGAGCATGGCGAAGGACGCCGTCACGCCGCCGGTGGTCGGGTCGGTGAGCAGGACGATGTAAGGCAGGCCGGCTTCCTTGACCTCGTCAACGGCCAGCGTGGTGCGGGCCATCTGCATCAGCGAGACGGAGCCTTCCTGCATCCGGGCACCGCCAGACGAGGTGACGATGATGAACGCCGCCTCCTGCAGGACGGCGAGCCGGGCGGCCGTGACGAAGGCCTCGCCCACCGCAGCCCCCATCGAGCCCGCCATGAACTCGAAGTTCATGACCGCGACGACCGCCGGCAGGCCGTCGATCCGGCCATGCGCCGCCTCCAGCGCATCCTGGGTCTTCGTCTTGCCCTGGGCTTCCTTCAGCCGGTCGGCGTATCGCTTGGAATCACGGAACTTGAGGGGATCGAGCGGCACCTTCGGGAGCTCGATCCGGCTCCAACTGCCCTCGTCGAAGAGGCTCTGGAAGCGATACTCGGGGCCGACCCGCATGTGATGGCCGCAATGCGGGCAGACGCGCTGGTTGGCCTCGAGGTCGCGGTGGAAGATCATCCGCTCGCAGGACGAGCACTGGTGCCAGAGGTTCTCCGGCACCTCGGGCTTCGTGCCACTGCGCACGAGGGCGCGGAAGCGCGGCCGGACATAGTTGGTGAGCCAGTTCATGCGGCAGGCTCGGCCGTATCCTTGCGCGCCGCGCGCACCGCGGCGGCGAGGCCGCGCACGCGGGCGTGAACGGCGCCGATGAGCTCGGCGCTGTCCGCCTTGCTGGTCTCGACCCGGCTCGCGATCTCCTCGACCAGCGCCGAGCCGACCACGGCGGCATCCGCGATGCGGGCGATGCCGGCAGCCTGCTCGGGCGTGCGAATGCCGAAGCCGACGGCCACCGGCAGCTCGGTGTGGCGCCGGAGACGGGCGACCGCTTCGCCGACCGTGTCGGCGACGGGCGAGGCGGCACCGGTGATGCCGGTGATCGAGACGTAGTAGATGAAGCCCGAGGTGTTGCCGAGCACGGCCGGCAGCCGGGCGGCGTCGGTCGTCGGCGTGGCGAGGCGAATGAAGTTCAGGCCCTTCTCGAGCGCCGGCAGGCAGAGCTCCTCGTCCTCCTCGGGCGGCAGGTCGACGATGATCAGCCCGTCCACCCCGGCGGCAACGGCGTCCTCGAGAAACCGCGTCGCACCGTAGCGATGGATCGGGTTGTAGTAGCCCATCAGCACGAGCGGGGTCGTCTTGTCCTTCTCGCGGAAGGCCGTGACCTGGGTCAGCAGACGGGCCAGCGTCATGCCGGCAGCGAGAGCCCGAAGGTTGCCCGCCTGGATGGTCGGCCCGTCGGCCATGGGGTCGGAGAACGGCATCCCGATCTCGATGAGATCGGCGCCGGCCGCCGGCAGGCCGGCCAGGATCGCCTGGAAGGCCTGGGGGTTGGGGTCACCACCACAGATGAACGTGACCAGCCCCGCCCTGCCCTCCTTGCGGAGGTCGGCGAAGCGTCGCTCGATGCGGGTCGGATTCATCGGCCTCTCCCGCTCACAGTCGCACGCCCATGTGCTCGGCCACGGTGTAGATGTCCTTGTCGCCGCGACCGCAGAGATTCATGATGATGATCTGGTCCGACCGCATCGCCGGCGCGCGCTTCGTGACCTCGGCCAGCGCGTGGCAGGGCTCGAGCGCCGGCAGGATGCCCTCGAGCCTCGAGCAGAGGGCGAAGGCCTCGAGAGCCTCGGCGTCGGTGGCGACCGCCACCTCGATCCGGCCCACATCCTTGAGCCAGGAGTGCTCGGGACCGATGCCGGGATAGTCGAGCCCGGCCGAGATCGAGTGCGGCTCGATGATCTGGCCGTCATTGTCCTGCATCAGGTAGCTGCGCATGCCGTGCAGCACACCGGGCTGTCCGGCGGTCATGGCGGCGGCGTGGCGGCCCGTTTCGACCCCGTCGCCGGCGGCCTCCACCGCAGTGATGCCGACCTCCGCGTCGTCGAGGAAGGGATGGAAGAGCCCCATGGCGTTGGAGCCGCCACCGACCGCAGCGACCAGGAGGTCCGGCAGGCGCCCTTCCTTCTCCTGAATCTGGGCCCTGGCTTCGGTGCCGATGATGCTCTGGAAGTCGCGAACCATGGCGGGATAGGGGTGCGGCCCGGCAACCGAGCCGATGATGTAGAAGGTGTCCTGGACGTTGGTGACCCAGTCCCGCAAGGCTTCGTTCATGGCGTCCTTGAGGGTGCGCGAGCCGGACTTGACCGGTCGCACCTCGGCCCCGAGGAGGCGCATGCGGAAGACGTTGGGCTGCTGCCGCTCGATGTCGCGCTCGCCCATGTAGATCACGCATTCGAGGCCGAAGCGGGCGGCGACGGTGGCGGTGGCCACGCCATGCTGCCCGGCGCCGGTCTCGGCGATGATCCGCTTCTTGCCCATGCGCGTCGCGAGCAGGATCTGGCCGACGCAGTTGTTGATCTTGTGGGCGCCTGTGTGATTCAGCTCGTCGCGCTTGAAGTACACCCTGGCCCCGCCGAGGTGGTCGGTCAGGCGCTGCGCCAGATAGAGGGGCGACGGACGGCCCACGTAATCCTTGAACCAGCCGTCGAGCTCGGCCTGGAAGGCCGGATCGGCCTTCGCCTCGGTGTATGCGGCCTCAAGCTCGAGAATGTTCGGCATCAGCGTCTCGGCGACGAACCGGCCGCCATGATTGCCGAAATGACCGTGCTCATCGGGGCCGGTACGGTAGCTGTTCGGGCGCTGCTGTGGGTCGAGCGCGGTAACCATGGATGCTGCCCTAATCAAGCGGTGATGGGTTCGAGGTCGCGCGCTACGGCGAGGAGCCGGGCGATCGCATCCGGGTCCTTGATGCCGGGAGCGGTCTCGACACCCGAGGAGACATCGACCGCCATGGCCCCGGTGCGGGCCACGGCCAGAGACAGATTGGTCTCGTCCAGGCCACCGGCAAGGAGCCAGGGCAGAGCAATCGTCCGTCCGGCGAGCAGGCGCCAGTCAAAGGCCAGACCGTTGCCGCCCGGGATGGCGCCAGGTGTGCGTGGCGGCTTCGCGTCGAAGAGCAGCATGTCGGCAACGTCGAGGTAAGCCCGGTGGCGTTCGAGGTCGGCGGCGTCGGCGATGGCCAGCGCCTTCATCACCCGCCTGCCGCTGCGGGCGCGGATGGCCGCCACACGCTCGGGCGTCTCCTTGCCGTGGAGCTGCAGGATGTCGAGCGGAGCCGAGGCGAGCACGGCATCGAGCCAGGTGTCGTCCGGATCGACGAAAACGCCCACCGCCTCCGCCGCCCCCGGCCGGCCCGCGACGAGGGCGCCGGCGGCCGCCGGGGTCAAGGCACGGGGCGACGGCGGATAGAAGATGAAGCCGAGCCAGCGGGCACCCGCCCGGATCGCGGCATCCCGGTCGGCGGCACGGGTCAGGCCACAGATCTTGACGGCGGGGCCGCCCATGTCAGGCCGCTCCGGCCACGCCGTCCAGGCTGGCGCGGATGGCGATGGCCGCGGCCACCGGGTCGGGCTCGGCGGTGATCGGCCGCCCGATGACGACGATGTTCGCCCCCGCGCTGACCGCCTCGGCCGGATCCAGCGTGCGCTTCTGATCGTCCTGACGCGACTTCGGCCGCACACCGGGCACCACGAGCCGGGGCACGCCGCCGAATTCGCAGCGCATGGCGGCGACCTCCATGGGCGAGCAGACGATGCCGTGGCAGCCCGCCGCCAGCGCCAGCTCGGCCAGGCGCAGCGCCTGCTCGGTGGCTGTGCCGCGCTGACCGGTGGCGGCGAGATCGCCCTCGTCGAGGCTGGTGAGCACGGTCACCGCCAGGACCAAAGGCCGGCGGACGCTGGCGTCGGCGATCTCGACCGCGGCACGCATCATGGCCGCACCACCGGCGGCGTGCAGCGTCACCATGGCGACCGGCAACTCGACCACGCCGCGCATGGCGCCGGCCACCGTGTTCGGGATATCGTGCAGCTTGGCGTCGAGGAAGATCGGCAGCCCCAGGGCACCCATGCGGCGAATGCCTTCCGGTCCCTGCGCCATGAAGAACTCGAGGCCGAGCTTGATGCCGCCCAGATGTGGCTGCAGCCCGCGCACGAGCTCGCTCGCACCGTCGAGGTCGGGGCGGTCGACAGCGCAGAAGACGGGGTTGGCGATGGTCGGGCGTGTTTCGGGCAAGGGCGTGAATTTCCTGGCGTTTGGCCTAGAGCAGCGGAGCTATAGCAGAGGCGGCGACGCTTGACCAAGCCACGAAGGGCCGTGCCACGACCGGCGCTCAAGAATCCCTTGGCCGGCTGTGCCCGTGATGCGCGTGCGGCCCGGCACGACGGCGCGCCGGCCCGCGCGCCGGGCCGAGGTTGTGGGCCGTGGCGATCAGCCCGATATGCGAGAAGGCCTGCGGGAAATTGCCGAGCTGGCGCCGGCTTCGCCACTCGTACTCCTCCGCGAGGAGACCGACATCGTTGCGCAGCGACAGAAGTCGGTGGAAGAGCGCCCGGGCCTCGTCGAGCCGGCCCATCAGGCAGAGCACGTCGGCAAGCCAGAAGGAGCAGGCGAGGAAGACGCCTTCGTCGCCGGCGAGCCCGTCGACCGACTCGGCGGGCGCGTAGCGGCGGAGCAGCCCATCGACCGTGAGCTCCTGCATAATCCTCTCGACCGTGCCGACCATGCGCGGGTCGTCGGCGGGGAGAAAGCCGACGAGAGGGATCATCAGCAGGGCAGCATCCACCTGGGTGGCACCGTAGTGCTGGACGAAGCTGTTCACCTTCGCGTCGTAGCCATTGGTGCAGACATCATCGTGGATCGCCGCCCGGACCTGCCGCCAGTGCTCGACCGGCCCGTCCAGACCGAAGGCTTCCACCGCCTTCACCGCGCGGTCGAAGGCGACCCAGGCCATCACCTTGGAATGAGTGAAATGGCGGGGCGGGCCGCGCACCTCCCAGATGCCCTCATCCGGCCGCTTCCATGCCGCGTCGAGCGATTCGAGCAGCACGCGCTGGAGCTGCCAGGCCTCGTCCAGCGCCGGCAGGCCATGGACCCTGTCGACGTGGAAGGAGTCCATCATCTCGCCATAGACGTCGAGCTGCACCTGCGCGTGCGCGCCGTTGCCGATACGAACCGGGCGGCTGCCCTCGTAGCCGGCGAGCCAGGGCAGCTCGGTTTCCTGCAGCCGCCGCTCGCCGGTCACGCTGTACATGATCTGCAGTTGCGAGGGCTCGCCGGCTGCCGCCCGGAGCAGCCAGTCGCGCCAGGCCCGGGCCTCGGCGAGGAAGCCCGAGGAGGCCAGCGCGTCGAGCGTCAGCGTGGAATCGCGGATCCAGCAGTAGCGATAGTCCCAGTTGCGGTCGCCGCCGAGCCGCTCGGGCAGCGACGTGGTCGCCGCCGCGACGATGCCGCCCGTCGGGCCGTAGGTCAGCGCCTTCAGCACGATCAGCGAGCGCAGAACGGCGTCGCGATAGGGGCCTTCGTAAGTGCAACGCATGGCCCAGTCGTGCCACCAGGCGGCGCAAGCGGAGAGATCGTCCGACCAGTCACCGACAACGGGCCCCGCCCGGTGCGACGGGAACCAGGTGAGGCGGAAGGGGTAGGTCTCGCCCTCGGCAACGGTGAAGCGCCCCTGCGTGCGGAAGTCCTCGCTCTGCAGCTCGATCGGCGCCTCGAAACGAACAGCGTCGGGGCCGGCAACGGCACGCAGGCCGTAGGTGCGGCTCTGCACCCAGGGCACCAGGGAGCCGTAGTCGAAGCGCAGGACGAACTCGGTGCACATGTCGACCGCACCCCGCCGGCCCTCGACGAGGCGCACCACGTCGACCTGCCCATCCCGGTCCGGGCGGGGCATGAAGTCGACGACCGTCACCACGCCCGTCGCCGTCGTGAACTCGGTCTCGAGGATCAGCGTCGCATCACGATAGCGGCGACGGACGGTGGCCGCGGCGTCGACCGGGGCGATCTGCCAGTGACCGTTGTCACGGTCGCCGAGGAGGGCGGCAAAGCAGGCCGGCGAGTCGAAGCGGGGGACGCAGAGCCAGTCGATCGAGCCGTCCTTGCCGACGAGCGCCGCGGTGCGCGTGTCGCCGATCACCGCATAGTCCTCGATCGGCCGGCTCATGCCGGGTGCCTCATGGCCTGGGCGCGCGCTTGCTCAGGATGCGCTGCAGGGTGCGGCGGTGCATGTTCAGGCGCCGCGCGGTCTCCGAGACGTTGCGGTTGCACTGCTCGAAGACGCGCTGGATATGCTCCCAGCGTCCACGATCGGCCGACATCGGGCTGTCGTCGAGGGCAGGCTCGGCCGAGCCCACGAGCACGGCGACGACCTCCTCGGGCTTCACGGGCTTCGGCAGGTAGCCGATCGCACCAGCCTTGGTGGCGACGATGCTCGAGGCGATGCTGTCATAGCCGGTCATCACCACGACCTTGAGGCCGGGCCGGAGCTCCTGCAGGCTCTCGACCAGCTCCATGCCGTGACCGTCCTCGAGGTTCAGGTCGACCACCGCGAACTCGGGCAGGAACTCGCCCGCCACCTCATAGGCCTCGCGGACGCTCGCCGCGGTCGCGACGACGAAGCCGAGCCGCTCGAGCGACCGGACGAGATTGCGTCGCAGCGGCGCGTCGTCATCGACCAGCAGGAGCCTTCTGGCCGTCGCTTCCGCCGGTGTTGTGTTCTCGTTGTCGGCTCCGGCGATCATTCGGTGCCCCTCCGTGCTGCAATTGGCTCGTCGCGTGCCCAGTCGTTGCTCTCAGCCCCGTCCGGTCCGGCAGAGACCGGATGCGACGCGCGCTCTTATTCCTTGGGTGCCCGCTTGTTGAGGATACGCTGCAGGGTGCGGCGATGCATGTTGAGCCGGCGTGCCGTCTCCGACACGTTGCGATTGCACTGCTCGAAGACCCGCTGGATGTGCTCCCAGCGCACCCGGTCGGCCGACATCGGGTTGGCCGGCGGCGGCGGCAGGCCGCTGCCGGTGGCGAGCAGCGCCGCAATGACGTCATCGGCGTCGGCCGGCTTGGCGAGGTAGTCGACGGCCCCTGCCTTGATGGCGGCGACCGCCGTGGCGATGTTGCCGTAACCGGTGAGCACGACGATACGGACTGTCGGGTGCAGCTCGCGGATCCGGGCGACGAGGTCGATGCCCGAGCCGTCCTCCAGGCGAAGGTCGATCACCGCGTAGGCCGGCTTCACCGAGTGGGCGATGTTCAGCCCTTCCTTCAGGCTCTCGCCGGCATAGACCTGAAACCCGCGTCGCTCCATGGCGCGCTGCAGACTGCGCCGCAGCGGCGCGTCATCGTCGACCAGCATGAGCACCGGTGCGTCCGAACCGACGAATCGGGGCAAGGTCTTGTCGTCAACGGCCGCATCGAAGCCTTCATTCGTCATCGGCGGACTCCCGTCCGAGCATTTCCAGGGCGCCGACTGGCCAAAAGATGCGGACCACGGCGCCTTCTTCCCGGTGAGACAACTTGTCTCGGTTGGCAAAATGCATCGAAGCACCGGTTCGGGCAAGCAGCGTCTTGGCGATGAACACGCCGAGACCCAGGCCGCCTTCCTCCCGGCGCGTGGAGAGATAGGGCTCCCCGAGCCAGTCGAGCACCTCCGGCCGGAAACCCGGACCGTCGTCGGCGATCTCGACGGCGATGCCGGCTTGCGCCACGGCCACCGTGATGTCGACCCGCGATCGGGCGAAGCGCACGGCGTTGTCGACGAGATTGGCGATCGAGTGGCGCAGCTCGGGAGCAAGCACGATCCGCGGCTCCTCCAGACCCGGCTCGACGTCCACGCCGATATCGATCATCACGGGCTCGACGCGACAGGTCTCGGCGATGGTGGCGAGCAGGCCGGACAGCGGTGCCCGGGTGAAGGCGGCATGCGCCTCGTCGCGCTGGCCGCTGCCCAGGCTGGCGAGCGTCTCGCGGCAGCGCCTCGCCTGGACGAGCAGCTCGTTCGCGTCCTCCAGCAGCGGGCTGGTGGCCGGCAGCTCGCGGACCAGCTCCTTGGCGATGACGTTGATGGTGGTGAGCGGCGTGCCGAGGAGGTGGGCGGCCGCCGCCGCCTGGCCGCCCAGGGCCGAGAGCTCCTGCTCGCGAGCAAGAGCAAGCTGCAGGGCCGAAAGGGCGAGCGCGTGGCGGCGGGCCTCCGAGGCGAGCTGGCAGACATAGACCGCGACCAGCGCCACCGTCAGCGACAGTGCCAGCCAGGCAGCGACAAGGTAGAGCGGCGGCAGGCGCAGCCCGCCATCGAGCCACGGCAGCTCGGTCGGGATGGCGGCCATGATGGCGAGCGCGGCGAGCGCTATGGCGGTCAGGATCGCCGTCGGCCCCCGCTCGAGCGTCGCGGCCGCAAGCCCGACGGGCAGCACCAGGAGCACCGTGAAAGGGTTCTGCACACCGCCCGTGACGACCAGCAGATAGGCGAGCTGCAGCACGTCGAAGAGGGTCAGGAAGAAGGTCTGCCGCGCGCCGAGCCGGGCGGACGGCGTACCCCTGACCTGAACCCCGACATTGACGGCCAGCGTGAGCAGCAGGGCCGGCACGAGCCAGACCATGGGCAATTCGATGCCGAGCGAGAAATGGACCACGAGAATGGTGAAGGTCTGACCGACCAGGGCTACCCAGCGCAGCACGGCGAGCGTGAAGAACCGCACGCCGATCTCGCTCGTCTTGCCGAGGCGGCCGAGAATCTGCCACCAGCGCCGCACCCGGCCGCCCGCAACCGGGCGGGCGGTGGCCGACGGTGCCGCATGCGACCAGCCGGCCGGCATGGCGGCGGGCCGCTTGGCGGTTCGATCCTGCATCCGTCACCGACCTCGCATGCTCGTGGCAGCCCGGTGGGATGAGGCGTGGCCGCCGCGGCGCAATGTGCCACGGCGGGTCGCCGGCGCAAGTCGCGAGGGTCGTCGCCGGACGGATCGCCGGCCTGTGCCGGCGACATGGCACCGGCAACCGGACAAAAAAAGGGCCCGCCTCGAATGTACGAGCGGGCCCTGGAAGTCCGGGACCATGAGGTCCCCTCGCCTCGAAGCCGATGCCGGCAGCGCCACCGCCATCGCATCCGCGATCACGACCGGATCGCTTGCCGTGCGCGGCATACCCGGCGGCTGCAAGGCGCGCCACACCGGCTTCAACAACGCGGGCATGTGGTGCATGGCAGTACGCAAGGTGTCAAGAAAAACAGCGAGCAATTGGCCGGTCGATTAAAATAGTGTCGGCTTGTTTTACAGACTTCATCTTAGACGCTGCTCTGACATCTCAGTCACGCAGGCCGTGCTGCCGCAGCAGATCATAAAGCGTCGGGCGACTGACGCCGAGCAGCCGGGCGGCACGCGAGATGTTGCCTTCCGCCCGGGCCAGCGCACGGCGGAGCGCGCCGAGCTCAGCCCGCTCGCGCTCCTGGCGCAGGTTGAGGACGGCCTCGGTCTCGTCCGCGGAGGCCAGATCAAGGTCCCCCCGGCCGATGCGCCGGCCCTCGCACATGATGATCGCCCGCTTCAGGCGGTTCTGCAGCTCGCGCACATTTCCCGGCCAGGCATAGCTGTCGATCGCGGCCAGCGCTTCCGCCGAGACTCCGATGCGCTGCTTGCCGAGCTCCGGGCCGAAGCGGGAGAGGAAGTGGCGGGCAAGCAGGAGCGCGTCGCCCGCGCGGTCCCGCAAGGGGGGGATCTCGAGGCTGAGCTCCGCCAGGCGGTAGTACAGATCCTCGCGGAAGCCGCCCCGCGCGACGAGATCCTCGAGCTTGCGGTGCGTTGCCGAAACGACCCGGACATCGATTGCAATCTCCTGCCGGCCGCCGAGCCGCTCGACGACCCGCTCCTGCAGGAACCGCAGGAGCTTGGCCTGGAGGTCGAGCGGCAGGTCGCCGATCTCGTCGAGGAAGAGCGTGCCGCGATCGGCCAGCTCGATCTTGCCGGGGGTCTGCCGGAACGCGCCGGTGAAGGCGCCACGCTCGTAGCCGAAGAGCTCGGCCTCGAGCAGGGTCGGCGGGATGGCGGCGCAATTGATTGCGACGAAACGACGGTCGCGGCGCGGGCTGAGGGAGTGCAGCGCGTGCGCCACGAGCTCCTTGCCGGTGCCGCTCTCGCCGAGCAGGGCGACGCTGACATCGGTGGGCCCGGCCCGCTCGAGCGCCCGGTAGAGCTTGAGCATGGCCGGGCTGTCGCCGACGATGCCGGGCATCCGGCTCTGCCGGGCGCGTGTCTGCAGGCGCTCGTTCTCGGCCTCGAGCTCACCGACATAGAAGGCGCGGGCGAGCAGGAGGCCGAGTTGCTCCGGGTCCACCGGCTTCTGGTGGAAGTCATGCGCGCCGGCGGCGATGGCGTCGCGCGCGTGCTGCCGCCCTTCCTGACCGGTCATCACGACGATCTTGGTCGACGGCACGAGGTCGAGAATCTGGCGGAGGGTGGCAAAGCCCTCGCTGACCCCGCCCGGATCCGGCGGCAGTCCGAGGTCGAGCAGCACGACCGGCGGCTCCTCGGCCCGCAGCATGGCGAGCGCCTGCTCGCGCGCGGAAGCCTGCAGCACCTCGAAGGCATCGAGCGACCAGCGCAGCTGCTTCTGCAGGGCGAGATCGTCCTCGACGACGAGCAGGCGCCGGGTCATGCGGCCACTTCCTCGATGGCCGGCAGATGCAGGGCCACCGCGGTGCCGCGCCCCGGCCGGCTTACCAGCTCGAACCGTCCGCCAACCCGCTCGGCCGTGTGGCGGGCCTGGTCGAGACCGAGACCGAGGCCGCCCGGCTTGCGGCTCGTGAACGGGCGGCCACGGCCGGCCGCGTCGACGAGGCCGGGCGGCAGGCCCGGGCCGTCGTCCTCGACGAGCACGGTCGCCATGCGCTCGCGCCGCTCGAGGCCGAGTGTCAGGCGCCCCCCGGCACCGAGGGCAGCGAGCGCGTTGTCGACCAGGTGATCGAGGGCGGCCTCCAGCGCATCCGCCTCGACCCGCGCTGCGAGCGGCGGCAGCGGCTCGACCAGGGTGAGGCGCCGATCGGCACGACTCCGGGCGAGCCGCCGCAGCAGCGGTGCCAGGGCGACCGGCTCGAGGCGCGGTTGGCGCTCGTTGCGGAGCTGGGCGATCAGCCGGCCCAGGCGATCGACCGAGGCTTCCAGCGTTTCGAGGAGATCGTCGTAGAAGGCCGGGTTGTCGCGATGGCGTCGGGCGTTGGCGAGGGTCAGCGTCAGCTCGCTCCCGACATTCTTCAGATCATGCATGATATAGGCAAAGCGGCGGGTGAAGCTTTCGAACTGACGCGCGTCGGCGAGCTGTCGGGCGGTCTCGTCCTCGGCGAGGTAGGAGGCCGCCTGGCGCGCCACGAGGCGCAGGAGCTCGCGGTCCTCCTCGTCGAGGTGACGTCGCCCGGCCGGGCCGGCGAGCACCATGACGCCGAAGAGCGCCTCCTTGTGGATCAGCGGCAGGGCCAGCCAGGCCGCGGCCGGACGTGGCAGGAAAGCCGGCCACTGGCCGCCACCGGGCAGCGGCTCCGCCATCGGCAGCGGCCCGTCGGCGGCGAGCAGTGCTGCCGCCAGGCTCGGTGCCGTGCCGTTGGCCACGGTGGGCGACGGCAGGGCGAGGCTGGCGAGGCGACGAAAGCTGTGGTCCGGCTCAACGAGCCAGATGCCACCGCCCTCGGCGCCGACCGTGCCGGCAACGGCGCGGATGACACGCTCCGGCAGGTCGTCGCTCGGTCGCGGGTCGGCGCCGGTGAGCACCTCCACGAAGGTCGGCCAGACCTGCCGGTAATCGTGGCGATGCACCGGCAGATGGCGGCGCAGCCAGCCGTCCAGGCGCAATCCAGCACCTGGTGCCGCGCCCAGGGCCAGCACGAGGACGCCGGCCGGGAGGGCGACGGCGAGCGCCGTGGCAGCGCCGAGCCTGGTGCCGAGCCAGCCGGCACCGGCGCTGACGACGGCAAGGCCCAGCGTGGTCAGCAGGGCGAGCAGCGCCAGCCGACGGAGGGTCGCCGAGGGCACGATGCGGCCCGGCCGCGCCAGCGCCGGGCTGGTGGCGAGGGCGAGCAGCGGTACGAGGCAGACGTGCAGCATCGGCCGCGCCGCCTCGGCGACCGCAAGGCCCGGGGCATCGGCCAGGGCGAGTGCCGCGATCATCAGGTCGAACCCAAAGCCGAGGCCGAGCCCGAGCAGCAGGAGCCGCCGGCCGGCCTCGCCGAGCGCTCCGGCCAGAGCCTGCGCCAGCACGAGAAAGATACCGATCACCGCCCCGCCGCCCGTGGCCATCAACCAGGGATCGAGCGGCGCCATCGACGCCAGCGCGGCAACCAGCGGCAAGGTCAGGGCAGCGAGCCAACGGCCGGCCGAATCGGCGAACGCATGACCGAGCAGGGCGAGAAAGGCGACCCAGCAGAGGATCTCGACGAAGGCGCCCGGCCGGGCGGCGACCGGCCCGACGGCGCCGACGAGGAAACCGGCGAAAGCGCTGGCCAGAACGGCGATGACCAGGGGCATGACCGGCGCCCCGGCGGGCGCCGGCGCCCGCCGCCCGAGGAGCAGGGCAAGGCCGAGATAGGCGACGCCCGCAGCGATACCTGCCACCTCGCCGAAGAGTCCGGTGAGCTCGATCACGAAAGCGCCCCGGTGCGACCGACGGCGACCGACGGCGAACCGGCCGGCCGGCCGGCCGGGGCAAGGCTCGTCTGGTTTCCCTACTCAACCATGCTCGACCCGCATCGACACCAAGGGGGCTGATAGAGCGTCCGGAGCCATCGCGCTCGGCGAGCCTGCCACATCTCGTATCATGCTATTGCAGGGTGCCGGGCAGCTGCCGGCCAGCCGGGCGGGACGGGCTCAGGCCGGCTGCGGCACCGAACCGGGCGGCTTAGCCACCACATCCGCCGGCAAGGGCGCTTCTCGCTGCGCCGGCAGTGTCCCGGCCCGCTGATGCGCCAGCGCCTCCAGCCGCAGCCGCTCCTCCTGCACCGCCAGAAGCAGGAGCAGGCCATAGAGTGTCGACAGCTTCTCACCGAGAAAAACGCTGGTCATGCCGCCCATCAGGCAGAAGACCGTCAGGCACAGCGTATAGGAAACGAGGCCGGTATCACGCTGGAAGCGGAACCCGCGCTGCATCAGGGCGAGCAGGAAGAAGGTGTAGAACACGGCGCCGACCAGCCCCGACTCGAAGGTGACCTGCAGCCAGAGGTTGTGCGCGTGGCCGGGCGCCCAGTTGTTGTAGAATTTTTCGAAGTAGCCCTGGTAGGTGCCGAAACCGAAGCCGAGGAAGGGTGCCTTGGCGATCTCCCGCAGCGTCAGCTCCCAGACGATCGTGCGGCCGGAGAGCGTTTCCTCCTGACCACGGCTGATCATCGGCAGGATGATGTCGACGGCAACGTAGAGGGCGATGCCGATCGCGATGCCGCCGAGGAGGACCCAGATGCGCCTCGGCCCCTTGAGGTGGAAGAAGTAGACGACGAAGAGCGTCACCACGAAGAAGGCGGTGAGCGAACGCCCCTGCGTCGCCAGCAGCGTGGCGAGCGAGAGCAGGATGAAGGCGACCATCCGGCCGCGATGTGGCGCCGCGCCGGCGGTCTGTCGGTTGAGCTGCCAGATGAGCCCGACGATCACGCCGGCGATCGCGACGAGGGCCAGCATTTGCGGGTGCGCCATGACGCCCTTGAGCCGCCAGTGCGCGCGGTCGAGCACCACCCAGTCCTGCCCGGCGGCGGCACCGGCCCAGCTCCAGGCATAGACGATGCAAAGGCAGCCGACGAAGGCCAGGGTGGTGCGGTAGGGGCGCTCCTCGGAGAGGCCAAGGGCAGCGAACAGGGTGAGCCAGAGCAGGATGATATGGCTGCGCCCCCCGGCCGGGGCCACCGACCAGAACTGGACGATGCCGAGCCAGACGAGATTGGCCGCAAAGAGCACGACCACCGGGCTGACCAGGAGCTTCCAGTTGACGCGCAGGAGATTGGGCGTGCGCAGCAGCAGGATCAGGCTCAGCAGTGCCAGGACCATCGGCGGCCAGATGCGGTTCTCCTCCTCGCCGACACGGATGAAGTGCGCGTTGATGAGGAAGATCGCGAGCATAAAGAGAAGAAGCGTGAGGACGCGCATGGACTGCCGTTCGGATTGCGGGCTCATCCGAAAGTGGCAGATCTTCCTTTAGGTTTGGTTAGCCGGGAGCGCCTGACCCGGTCAGCCGACGGCGGCGAAGCGCAGCCGGACGATCCGCCCGGCGCCATAGCGGCGCTCGTCGAACACAACGAAGCCCGGCGGCGCGGCAAGCGCTTCGCGCGCGGCGACCTCCACCACCACCAGGGCCTCGGCCGCGAGCCAGCCGCCCGCCGCGAGCCCGGCGAGGCAGGCGGGTGCCAGGCCGCTGTCGTAGGGCGGGTCCAGATAGGCGATGTCATAGGACTCCCCGGCCGGCGGCAGCCGGGTGGCGTCGGCGACGACCAGCCGCGCCCGCTCGGTCTCGCCGAGCTTCTCGATGTTGCGCCGGGCGGCGCCGGCCACCGGCCGGTCCGCCTCGACGAGGCAGAGTCCGGCGGCGCCGCGCGACAATGCCTCGAGGCCGATGGCGCCGGAGCCGGCGAAGAGGTCGAGGAATTTGCAGCCCCGGAGTGCCGGCTGGCCGTGCTCGAGCATGCTGAAGAGCGCCTCGCGCAGCCGCTCGGCGCTCGGCCGGACGACGTCGCCGGGCGGGACCTCGAGGCGACGGCCGCGATGCCGTCCGGCGATGATCCGGGGCGGGCTCAAGCGGTGCCGGCGGCCGGCGGCCGGCTTTCCCGCGCCTTGCGACGCTCGTGGCTGTGGCTCCGGGGCTCCGGCAGGTCGAGCCCCGAGGCGAGACCGCCGAGCTGCTCCTTCAGCACCTTGGGTGTCACCTCCTCGATGTCGCCGCGCACCAGCCGGCCGAGCTGGAACGGCCCGTAGGCGGTCCGGATGAGTCGGCTGACCTCGAGGCCGAGATGGCCGAGGACACGCCGCACCTCCCGGTTCTTGCCCTCGCGCAGGCCGACCTTGAGCCAGGCATTGGCCCCGGTCCGGCTCTCCTCCTCGGCCCGGATCGGCCCGTAGCGGATGCCGTCGATCTCGATGCCGTCGGCCAGCGAGCGAAGCGCTTCCCGATCGACATTGCCATAGACACGGACCCGATAGCGGCGGAGCCACCCCGTAGCCGGCAGCTCGAGCAGGCGCTTGAGCCCGCCGTCATTGGTGAGGAGCAGAAGGCCTTCGGAGCTGACGTCGAGCCGCCCGACCGGCATCAACCTCGGCAGGGCACCTTCAACCGTGCGGGCGCGCAGCTTGTCGGCGAGCGTCGGCCGGCCTTCGGGGTCGTGCGCCGTCGTCACCACGCCGGTGGGCTTGTGGTAGCGGAAGAGGCGGGCAGGCTCCGCCGCCTTGAGCCGCTCGCCGTCGATGCGGATCTCCTGCTCGCCCGTCACGTTGAGCGCCGGGCTCTCGACCGTGCGGCCGTCGACGCTGACCCGGCCCTCCTGGACCAGCTTCTCGGCGTCGCGCCGCGAGCAGTAGCCGGCCCGGGCGATGCGCTTGGCGATGCGTTCGCCGGATGGTCGGGCGCCGGCCGGCCGGGCGCCGTCCGGAACCTCGCTCATCGCGCGGCCGCCCGGACGAGCGCCTGCAGGATCGGCAGGTCGCCCTCGCTGATCAGGAACTCGGGATGCCACTGGACACCGAGGCAGAACCGGTACCCGCTATGCTCGATCGCCTCGACCACGCCGTCGGGCGCCGTGGCCGAGACCACCACGTCCCGGCCGGTCCGGTCGGCCGCCTGGTGATGCGCGCTGTTGACCGCCAGCACCTCGTGCCCGCAAATCCGGTGCAGGAGGGAGCCCGGCACGACGTCGACGACGTGGCTCGCCTCGTCGCGCGGGTTGGGCTGCTCGTGCGCCAGGGCATCGGGAACGGCGTCGGGGATATGCTGGATCAAGGTGCCACCGAGCACGACGTTGAGCAGCTGCTGACCACCACAGATGCCGAGGACGGGTATGTCGCGGGCGAGCGCGCGCTCCGTTATCGCCCATTCGAAGGCAGTGCGCGCCGCCTTCAGGTCGACCGTCGGATGGCGCTCGGTGACACCATAGAGCGCCGGATCGATGTCGAAGGCACCGCCAGTGACGATCAGCCCGTCGAGCTGGTCCAGATAGGCGTCGACATGCGCCCTCGGCACATGCGGCAGGGCGAACGGCAGGCCGCCGGCCTCGAACACGGCGCTGCCATAGTTCTGCCGCAAGGCGTACCAAGGGAACTTCGAGTAGCCGCCGGGCTCCTCGCTATCCAGGGTGATGCCGATGCGCGGGCGGGCGAGGTCGGGGGCTGGGTCTGGCATGGCGAAGAGGTAGGCGCTGGCCGCTGCCGCCGCAAGCTACGCCTCGCTCAATGCCGTCACCAGTGTCTGGATCAGGCAGATCGGGCCCGAGATCGGCTGGAAGCGGGCATCGGCCCCGGCGCCCACGAAGAGGGCCAGGGCGGCGTTGCGGGCGAGCGGGCTCGTCTCGCCATCGGTGATGGCGAGGATGCGCCGGCCGCCCAGGCAGGCGTCCATCACCACCTCGACCACGGGTGGCGAGTAGGGCGGGAAGGCAATCGCCACCAGGAGGTCGTCAGGGGCCATGCCGGCCACCTCCTGGGCGGCCATGCCGCCGCCGAAATCGAGCAGGCTGCACGGCCGCTCCGACCGCTTCAGCCCGTAAGCCAGATAGGTCGCCATGGGCCGCGAGCGCCGCAGCCCCGCCACATAGGTGTGACGGGCCGAGCGCAGCAGCCTCACCGCCTCGCCCAGCCGATCCTCGGAGAGTTCACGACGCAGCGCCTCGAGCGCCTCGACATGCGCGGTCACGCAGCGCTCGAGCGTCTCGCGGAGCGCCACCGGATGGCCCCTCGCCTCACCCCTCGTGTAGACCTGCTCGCGCACGTTCGCCGCGCCCTCGATCAGCCTGAGGCGAAAGACCTTCTGCAGGTCGGAGAAGCCGCTGTAGCCGAACTCCTTGGCGAAGCGGATGAGGGTCGACGGCTGGACGCCCACCTCGCCCGCGATGGTGGCGATCGTGTTCAGCGCGAAAGCGTTCGGCGCCTGCTGCGAGGCGCGGGCGATGCGTTGCAGATGCGGGCTGAGTGTCGGGAAGCGCTCGCGTATGCGCAGCCTGAGCAGTTCGTATGTCTCCTGCGTGGTATCCCGCGCCCTTGTCCGGCTGTCGTTCATCTGGCTCCGCCGCTTGCCAACCTCTTCCGCCCGCCGCAGCGGGAATAAATATTCATTGACTGAGTTCGAATTTTTTTTCTAGTAGCTTGAATGGATCGTTCCGGGAGCATGCCGGAAGCGGGTCCGCGGGAGATCCGGCAAGGATCCCCGTCCAGATCAGGGAGATGAAGATGGCACGTTCGACGCTTACCCGTCGCGGGCTCCTGGGCACCACGGCTGCGGCCGGCGGCCTTTCGGCCGTCTACGGACCCTGGCGGCACAATCGTGTCTGGGCGCAGGCAAGCGACAAGCCGATCCGCATCGGTCTCACCTCGGATGCCAGCGGCCAGTATGCCAATTCGGGCGCCAGCGACCGCCGCGGCATGATCATGGCCATCGACGAGGCCAATGCCAGAGGCGGCGTGCTCGGCCGCAGGATCGAGCACATCCACCTCGACACCGAGACCACGCCGGCGACCGGCAGCCGGGTGGCCGAGCGGATGATCACCCGCGAGGAATGCGGCTTCCTGGTCGGTGCCGTCAGCTCCGGCGTCGCCAACGCCATCAGCCAGGTCGCGCAGAAATACGGCGTGATCTACATGAACACCAACTCGTCCTCGCCGAGCGAGAGCGGCGAGAACTGCCACCGCGTCAAGTTCGTCTGGGACGGCAACGGCACCAACTTCGCCAAGGCGGCGGTCAAGAACTCGATCGACAGGTTCGGCAAGAACTGGCTGCTCCTGACCAACGACTATGTCTGGGGGCACGAGACCGCGGCGTCGACCCGGGCGCTGCTCGCCGAGTATGGCGGCGAGGTGGCGGACGAGATCCTGGTGCCGCAGGGTACGCGCGACTTCTCGGCGGCGCTGCTCAGCATCCAGCAGGCCAATCCCGACGTGGTCGCGGCGGCCGTCGGCGGCGACGACCAGAAGGCGCTCCGCCAGCAGGTGGCGCAGCTCGGCATGGGCAGCAAGCCGGCCTGGATCAACAACCAGCAGGACTGGCCGGACGTCTACGGCCTGCCGCTCGACAACCTCTTCGGCGTCTTCGGCACGACCTGGTACTACAAGCTCGACCTGCCCGGCGTGGCGGAGTTCGTGCAGCGCTACCAGGCAGCCTTTCCGGACACTTCGATGCGCGTGCCGGGCAACGTCTTCTACAACGGCTACATGGCGACCCGCGAACTTCTCGGCGCCATCGAGCGGGCC
>CAZGUW010000020.1:0-31015 GCA_964528705.1 uncultured Geminicoccaceae bacterium | reverse complement strand
AAAGCGGGTTCAGGGGGACCTTGAGGAACCGCTTGCCGGAAGCGTCCGGATTCGGCAGCTGCCCGGCCTTCATGTTGACCTGCAGCGAGGGGATGATCAGCCGCGGCATGTCGAGCGTGGCGTCGCGGGCCTCGCGCATGGCGACGAACTGGTCCTCGGTGGTGCCGTCCTTGACGTGGATGTTGCTCGCACGCTCCTTGGCGACCGTGGTCTCCCAGGCGATGTCGCGGCCGTTCGGGCCGTAGTCGTGGCACATGAAGAGCCGCGTATCGCCCGGCAGGGCGAGAAGGCGGCGGATCGAGCGGTAAAGGGCGCGCGCGTCGCCGCCCGGAAAATCGGCCCGGGCCGTGCCGCCGTCAGGCATGAAGAGCGTGTCGCCGACGAAGGCGGCGTCGCCCACGAGGTGCGTCATGCAGGCCGGCGTGTGGCCCGGCGTGTGCAGGGCAACGGCACGCATCGAGCCGATGGTGTAGCTGTCGCCGTCGTCGAGCAGGCGGTCGAACTGCGACCCGTCACGCTGGAACTCGGTGCCCTCGTTGAAGACCTTGCCGAAGGTGTCCTGGACGATGGTGATGTTGCGGCCGATGGCGAGCTTGCCGCCGAGCTTGCCCTGGATGTAGGGGGCGGCCGAGAGGTGGTCGGCGTGGACATGGGTCTCGATCAGCCACTCGACCTCGAGGCCGTGATCCCGGACGAAAGCGATGATCTCGTCGGCATGCTCGTAGGCGATGCGCCCGGCGGCGTAGTCGATGTCCATGACCGAATCGACCACCGCGCAGGCCTTGGAGGCCGGATCCTTGACCACGTAGCTGATGGTGTTGGTCGCCTGATCGAAGAAAGCGGTGACCTCCGGCTTGACGCTGCGGTCGATCCCCGAAACGAAACTGTCGGTGATGGCGCTCATCGTTTTCCCCTTCCCGGTTAGACCGGCCCTGATGCCGTCCGCGTTCGCACAACATATCTATATATTCGCATTTGAATAACAAGACGTGGCGGATGGCCGCGCCGTTCCGCCTCGCCCCGATTGTCCGATGCGGGCAGCGAGGGCCCGGGTGCAGCGCCTGAGCCGGCTTCAGGCCGCTATCTCGTCCGTCCAGACGCGAAAGCCGGCGAGGGTGTTCGGCCCGAAGGTGTGGGTCAGGGGCACGTCGGCCGCATCGCGGCCGTGGGCGATCTTGATGCGGCCGTATATCGTCTTGTTGTTGCGCGGATCGAAGACCCACCAGCTGCCGCCGAGATAGACCTCCATCCAGGCGGCGAAGTCCATCGGTGCGTAGGGCGGCGGCTGGCCGATATCGCTGACATAGCCGGTGCAGTAGCGAGCCGGCAGGTTCATGCAGCGGCAGAACGCGATGGCGAGGTGGGTGAAGTCGCGGCAGACGCCCCGCCCCTCGGCATAGGCCTCGGCGGCGGTCCGGGTCGGCCGCGAGTGCTCGTAGCTGAAGGCGATGTGGCGGTTGACGAAATCGCAGATCGCCTGCACGCGGCCCCAGCCGGTCGGTCCCTGCCCGAACAGGCGCCAGGCCTCCGCCGAGAGGCAGTCGGTCTCGCAGTAGCGGCTGCCGAGCAGGAATTGCAGCGTGTCGGCCGGCAGTTGCTCGACCGGATGCTGCATGGCGTCGAGGGCCACCGGGTCACTTGCCCCGCTATCGCGGATGACGCTGTCGGTGCCGAGGACGAAGCGGCCCGGCGGCGCCACGAGCCGGCAGCACCAGTTGCCGAAGCCGTCGCGATAGCTCTCGATCGGCACCGCCGGCGTGGTCATCAGCCAGTCCGGCCGCTCCAGCCGTGCGACGCACGAATGATGCACGTTGAGCAGCACGATCATCGGCGTCGCGTTCGGCAGTTCGTAGACGAGCTCGCAGCCGAGGTGGATTCGCATGGCGTTCTCCCGGGAGTGGCGCGGCCCAGAAGGCAGCATCGCAGATTCGATGGTGCCGTCGAGGCCGTCCTGGCGATCCGGGCACCCGGCCGCCGAACCTGCAGCCGTCTAGAGCACGTCCCAGGCGAGATAGCTCACATAGGCGACATAGAGGGCGAGCAGCACCGCCCCCTCGCGGCGCGAGACGCGCCAGCCGCTGGTCGCGAAGAAGAGCAGCAGCACGGTGGCGACCAGCATGACCCAGATGTCGAAATCCGCGATCTCGCGCGGCACCTCGAGCGGCTGCACTGCCGCAGTGATGCCGAGGATGCCCAGCGTGTTGTAGATATTGCTACCGACGATGTTGCCGAAGGCGACGTCGGCCTCCTTCTTCAAGGCCGCGATGACGGCGGTCACCAGCTCCGGCAGGGAGGTGCCGACCGCCACCACGGTGAGGCCGATGATCGTCTGCGAGACGCCCATGGCGGTGGCGAGCTCGATGGCACCCGTGACCAGCAGCCGGGCACCGAAGATGGTGAGCGCGATGCCGACCAGTGCGATGACGAGCGCCAGCCAGAGCGGCATCGGCTGCTCGGTGAGCTGCAGCGCCGCCTCGGCCTCGCGCATTTGCGCCGCCTCGTCCGGGCTGTCGCTCTCCCTGACATAGGTGAAGGCCACATAGGCCAGGAGCCCGGCGACGAAGGCTAGGCCGGTCCAGCGGTCCAGTACGCCCACCAGGACCACCGCACCGAGTGCGGCGGCGCTGAGCACGAGGACAGTGCCATCGCGATAGAAGGCCTCCGGGTGGCAGGCCATCGGCAAGAGCAGGGCACCGATCCCGAGGATCAGAAGGATGTTGGCGATGTTGCTGCCGACGACATTGCCGACGGCAATGCCCGGCGAGCCGGCGAGGGCCGCCTGGAGGCTGGTCACCAGTTCCGGCGTCGACGTGCCGAACCCGACCAGCACGATGCCGATGAAGAGCGGCGAGACCCCGAGCCGGGTCGCCGTTGCGACAGCACCGCGCACCAGCGACTCGCCACCGACGACCAGCAGCACGAAACCGAGTATGAGCGATACCAGCATCGGGGCCAGTCCAGGTGCAGTCGACAGATTCGGCGGGTCGGAGCAGAACGACGGCGTGCCGCGCATGAGGTGGAGCACACCGGCCGATGTGGCAAGCCGAAAACCTGGCGCTCGTGGCGCTGACCTTTCTCGTCGCCGGGTTCGTGAAGGGTATCGTCGGCCTCGGCCTGCCGACCATCGTGCTCGGCATCCTCACCACCACCTACGGCATCACCCCGGCGATCGCGATCATGCTGGTGCCGTCCCTGGTCACCAACGCTATACAGGGCCTGGGCGGCCGGACGTCGCTCGCCGTCCTGCGCCGGATCTGGCCGCTGCTGCTCGCCGCCGCCTTCGGCATCGTCGTTGGCGCCGGCGTGCTGGCGCGGAGTTCGGGCACCGGCCCCGCCGTGGCGCTCGGTTTCCTCATCATGCTGCACGGCTGCGTCAGCCTGCTCGGCCCCCAGCTGCCGCATCCCGGCCGCCACGAGCGCTGGCTCTCGCCGCTCGCCGGGCTCGCCAACGGCCTGATCACCGGCTTCACGGGCTCCGCCATCCTGCCCGGCATGCTCTATGTCCAGGCGCTCGGCTTCGACAAGGAGCGGCTGGTTCAGGCCATGGGCCTGCTCTTCGGCATCTCGACCCTGGTGCTGATGGTCGCCTTCACCCGCTACGAGCTGCTGACGCCCGATCTGGCGCTGCTCTCCGCCCTCGCCCTCGTACCGGCGCTGCTCGGCCTCTGGCTCGGGGCCCGGCTCAGGCGACGGATCGCCGAGGAGCGCTTTCGCCGGCTGCTCTATGTCGTGCTGATCGCCCTCGGCGGTGCGATCATCTGGCGCAATATCGGCTGACCATTCAGCGCCGCTGGCGCTTCAGGGCGCTCACCGGACCGAGCGGATGGTGTTCGTGCGGATAGGGATGGTGATGGTGGTCGCCATGCCCGTGGTGGTGATCGTGCCCGTGGTGATGGCCGTGCTCGTGTCCGTGCGCATGGTCGTGTCCGTGGGCATCGACCAGCCGGCAGGCGCCGGTGCAGAAATCGTCGCAGAGCGGGCAGTCCGCCACCGATGAGCCGGGAGCGGACGCTCCCTTGCCCTCGACATGGTGGTGGTGGCTCGCCTGCGGCAGCCCCACTTCCGCCTCGAAGCCCAGCACCTGGGCGCGGTACTTGCAGAGCGAGCAGTTCATCAGGTTCGCCCCCTCCAGGATCTCGCGGACCCGAGCGGCGAGCGTCTCGACCACCAGCGGATGGTCGCCGAGATAGGAGGCCTCGACGAACTGGATCGCCGGATGGCGTGTGGCGACCTCCCGGGTGAAGCCGAAGATCCGGTCGACCAGGATGCCGGTGAAGAGGAAGTAGGGAAAGACCACGACCCGCTTGTAGCCGAGCCTCGCCACATGCTCGAGGCAGGGCTCCACCAGGGGAAAGGTGACGCCGGAATAGCCGGTCTCGCACCAGCCGAAACCCATGCCCTCCCAGAGCATCCGGGCGATCTTGGCGACGTTGGAGTTGGCGTCCGGGTCCGAGGCGCCGCGGCCGATGACGACGAGGCAGACCTCGTGCCGCGGCAGAGGGCCGTGCTCGGCATCGGCGCGGGCCAGGGCAGCCTCGATGCGGTCGGCGGCGGCCCGGATCATCCGGGCATCCACGGCAAGCTCGCGGCCGTAGTCGATCCGCAGGCCATGCGTCTTCTGGTAGGTGTTGAGCACGGACGGGATGTCGTTCTTGGCGTGGCCGGCGGCGAACAGCATGCCCGGCACGGCGAGCACGCGCGTGCAGCCGGCGGCGCGCAGCCGGTCGAGCCCGTCCCGGATGACCGGGTTGGCGAACTCGAGATAGCCGTAGCTCACCGGCCAGTCGGGAAAGGCGCCCTGCAGCTGCTCGGCCACGGCGGCGAACTCGGCGACCGCCGCCGTCGAGCGCGAGCCGTGCCCGCACACCATCACGCCGATCCGCTCGCCCATCAGGTCACGTTCCCCATGCCGAATTCATCAACCCGGACATAACCGTTTGCCAGCCGACCGCAAGGCTCGGACAATGGTTCGGTTGGCCCGGTCGGCAGCCGCTTCGGCTGTCCGCGACCGGCTGCAGCATCTGGCAGGTCCCGGCGGAGCAGCAAGCCGCATGGCACTCAAGACACAGATCGTCGTGGTCGGCGGCGGTGCCGGCGGGCTGGAGCTGGTGGCGCGGCTCGGGGCCAGGCACGGCCGCGACAGCCGCTTCGACATCATCCTGGTCGAGCAGAACCGCACCCACATCTGGAAACCCCTGCTGCACGAGGTCGCGGCCGGCGCGCTCGACGCCTATCTCGACGAGGTCGGGTTCCGCGCCCTTGCCTATCGCTGGGGCTACCGCTATTTCATGGGCCGGCTCGAGGCCATCGACCGCGCCGCCGGCCAGATCGTGATCGCGCCGATCCTCGACGAGGACGGCACGGAGATCATGGGCCGCCATTACATCCGCTACGACTTCCTGGTCCTGGCGCTCGGCTCCGTCAGCAATGATTTCGGTACGCCCGGCGTCGCCGAGCACTGCATTTTCCTCGACCAGCGAACCGCCGCCGACCGCTTCCGGCAGAAGCTCCTCGACCACTGCCTGCGCGTGTCCCGCACCCTGTCGATCGATCCCGCCGCCGACGCCCATGTCGACATCGCCATCGTCGGCGGTGGTGCCACCGGGGTCGAGCTCGCGGCCGAGCTCTACAACGCCGCGGCCGCCCTTCGGCACTACGGCCTCGAGGTCTTCGACGAGAGCCGGCTGCGCGTGACCCTGCTCGAGGCCGGCCCGCGCCTTCTGCCGGCCCTGCCCGAGAAGCTCGCCGAGGCCGCGCGGGCCGAGCTCGAGAGCCTCGGGGTCAGGGTCCTGGTCGGGACGCGGGTCACCGAGGTCACCGACAGCGCCATGCGCACCCACGCAGGCGAGGTGATCAGGGCCGACCTCCGGGTCTGGGCTGCCGGGGTGAAGGGCCCGGACCTGCTGCGCGAGATCGGCGGGCTCGAGACCAACCGGATCGGCCAGCTCGTGGTCCGGCCAACCCTGCAGACCACGCGCGACGCCCGCATCTTCGCACTTGGCGACTGCTGCAGCTGCACGCCCGAGGGCGCCGAGCGGCCGGTTCCGCCGCGCGCCCAGGCGGCCCACCAGATGGCCCGGACCGTCTATCGCAACCTGCAGCACCTGATGCAGAACCGGCGGCTCGTGGATTTCGTCTACCGGGACCACGGCTCGCTCGTCTCGCTCAGCCGCTTCTCGACGGTCGGCAGCCTGATGGGCAATCTCATCGGCGGGCGGATGGCGATCGAGGGGCGGCTCGCCCGTTTCGTCTACGCCTCGCTCTACTGGAAGCACCTTTTGACCATCCACGGCTGGCTGAGAGGCATCGCCCATGTCGCCATCGGCCAGGTCAACCATGTGATCCGCCCGCGCCTCAAGCTGCATTGATGAAGCACCCGACCGACCCGCGCCGCCATGCGCCCGCCACCCTGCGCAACCGGGCGCCGATCCTGGCGGTGCTGCAGCGCGTGCTGCCCGCCAGCGGCCTGCTCCTCGAGGTCGCAAGCGGCAGCGGCGAGCACGCCGCCTGGATGGCGCCGCAGCTTTCACCGGAACTGGAGTGGCAGCCGAGCGAGGCCGATGCCACGGCCCTTCCCGGCATCGATGCCCATAGCCGCGACGCCGGTGCCGCGACCGTCCGCCCGGCGATCCCCCTCGACGTCGCGTCACGGGACTGGCCGCTCGCCGCGGCCGACGCGATCTTCTGCTGCAACCTCGCCCACATAGCACCCTGGGCCGCGACCGAGGGGCTCTTCGCCGGGTCCGGACGGCTGCTGCCACACGGCGGACCGCTCGTCGTCTACGGCCCCTTCCGGCGGCACGGCCGCCACACGGCCGCGAGCAACGCCGCCTTCGAGGCGAGCCTTCAGGCGCAGGATCCCGACTGGCGCATCCGCTGCGTCGACAGCGAGCTCGTCCCGGCCGCGGCGCGGCACGGGCTGACGCTCGGCGAGGTCGTCGAGCTGCCAGCCAACAACCTCGCTCTGGTCTGGCGGCGGGGGCCGCTCAGCGCTGCGTGAGCAGGCCGTACTCGCCCGGCATCCGGTGCGCCTTGAAGTCGAAGATGTTGGCCTTGATCGACTGGCAGCGGTCGAGGTCGCAGGCCGCCACGCAGATCTCGTCCTCGAGCGTCGAGCAGAGCGCCACCACCTCGCCGGTCGGCGCCACGATGCAGCTCTCGCCGATCAGCATGCAGCCTTCCTCGACGCCGCATTTGGCGACCCCGACCACCCAGGTGCCGTTCTGATAGGCGCCGGCCTGCAGCACGAGGCGGTTGTGGAACTGTTGCAGATGGTCCTGCTCGGGTACCAGAGGATAGTGCTGCGGCGTGTTGTAGCCGATCGTCACCAGCTCGACGCCCTGCAGCCCCAGCATGCGGAAGGCCTCCGGCCAGCGGCGGTCGTTGCAGATCAGCATGCCGAGCTTGCCGCCCATCGTGTCGAACACCGGAAAGCCCAGGTCGCCCGGCTCGAAGTAGCGCTTCTCGAGGTGCTGGAACGGCCGCCAGTCCTCGACCTCGCGGTGCCCGGGCAAATGGATCTTGCGGTACTTGCCGCTGATCCGGCCATCCGGCTCGACCAGGATCGACGTGTTGAAATGCCGTGTGCGCCCATCGGCGTCGTTCACCAGCTCGGCATAGCCGAGCGCGAAGCCAAGCCCGAGCTCGCCGGCCGCGGCGAACAGCGGTGCCGTCTCCGGGCCCGGCATCTCGCGCTCGAAGAAGGTATCGACCTCCGCGGGCTCGGCCAGCCCCCAGCGCGGGAAGAAGGTGGTGAGCGCCAGCTCCGGGAAGACCACGAAGCCGGCGCCGCGCGCCTTCGCCTGCCGGAGCAGGTCGATCATTCGGCCGACGACGCGGGTCCTCGTTTCGTTCCGGGCGATCGGCCCGAGCTGGGCAGCGGCAACGGTAAGCGTGCGGCTCATGGGGCAACCTCCTCCGCCGGACGGCCGACCAGCTCGGCGTAGAGCTCTGGGTCGGTGGCACCCTCGGTGCCGAAGACGAGCAGGCGGCTCGTCGGGCCAAGATCGAGCGCCTGGGCAATTTCGGGGTACTCCAGGGCGGCGAGTGCCCCGGCGAGACCGCAGGTGGCGCTCTCGCCGGCGACGACCGGCGGGTCGTTCCGGGCGAGATCGCGCATCACCGTGACCGCCGCCGCGTCGTCGACCACGAGGACGTCGTGAACGGCGACGCGCAGTACCTCCCAGGCGACGAGCGAGACCTCGCCGCAGGCGAGCCCGGCCATCAGCGTGTCGAGGTCACCGGAAACGGCCCGGCGTTCGCCGGCCCCAATGCTGGCGGCGATGCAGGCCGCCCGCTCCGGCTCGACGACGATGAAGCGCGGCCGGTCCGGCCCCATAAGCTGCCAGGATCGGGCGGCGACCGCGGCGGCAACGCCGCCGACCCCGCCCTGTACCAGGACATGCGTCGGCATCGGTGAGCGTTCCAGCTGGGCGAAAGCCTCGTCGGCCATCAGGAGATAGCCGCGCATGACGTCGGCCGGCACCTCGGTGTAGCCCGGATAGGACGTGTCCGAGACGACGTGCCAGCCATGGCGGGCCGCGTCCTCGGCCGCCCGGCGGACCGAATCATCGTAGTTGCCGGGTGTGCGCACGACCTCGGCGCCGAACGCCTCGATGGCCCGCTTGCGGCCCTGGCTCACCGTGGCGTGGATGTAGATCCGGCAGCGGGCGCCGAAGCGCTGCGCACCCCAGGCCACCGAGCGGCCGTGATTGCCGTCCGTGGCGCAGGTGACGGTGACGCTTCTCGCGAACCGGGCGAGCTCGTCCGCCCCCCGCGATGGTCGCCCCTCCCGCGCGACGAAGAGCCGCTCCAGGAGGCGCCTGACCGCATAGGCGCCACCCAGCGCCTTGAAGCTGGCAAGGCCGAAGCGCGAAGCCTCGTCCTTGTAATGGATCGCCGCGACACCGGCAGCCTCCGCCATGGCACGCAGATCGTGGAGCGGTGTCGGCGCATAGCCGGGCCAGCCGGTGATCTCGTGCCGCACCGCCTCGAGGTCCGAGGCTGCGAGGATCGGCTCGAGCGCGGGCGGATAGGGAAAATGGCGCAGAACGGCGGGGTTGGCGACGTGGGCTGGCCGGGCAAAGCGGGTCAAGCGGCGGGCTCCGGGTTTGACAGGTTCACCCTTGATCCATAGCCCGCCGGCCCCGAACTGACCATCGCCGGCTGCATGGAACCGCGGGCAGCATGCCCATTTCTCAACTGTTGCGTTTGACGCACTGCGGCATCCTGGATGGCGCCCCCCGTCATTCCGGATTTGCAACTTGTGGTCCGAAGTGGCATCTCTGCGGGCCACGCCGGGCCGACTGCCCGGGCGCGCCCCCGCCTGATCCCCCGCATTCCGGATCAACCAGCGCGTTCCACACCTTCCAGATGCGCCAAGCCCCATGACCGAGACCCGACAGGATATCGTGCACTATGCGGCGCGCTTCGACCCCGCCATGCCGCGGCGGTCGTCGACGCTGTCGAGCCACCTGCGCGCGCTCGAGGCCGAATCGATCTTCATCATGCGCGAGGTCGCGGCCGAGATGGCCAACCCGGTGCTGCTCTATTCGATCGGCAAGGACAGCTCGGTGATGCTGCACCTGGCCATGAAGGCGTTCTGGCCGGCGAAGCCGCCCTTCCCGCTCATGCACATCGCCACGGGCTGGGACTTCAACGACATGATCGTGCATCGCGATCAGCTGACCAGCGCCCTCGGCCTTCGCCTCCTGGTGCAGGCGAACGACGCGGCCACGCAAGCCGGCAGCACGCCCTTCAACACCGACAGCCGGGAATGGGCGCGGATCATGCTGATCGACGCGCTCAAGGCGGGCATGGACCGGCACGGGTTCGATGCGGCCTTCGGCGGCGGCCGGCGCGACGAGGAGAAGAGCCGGGCCAAGGAACGGGTCTTCTCGGTACGCTCGGCCGGGCATGGCTGGGATCCGCGCAACCAGCGCCCCGAACTCTGGCACCTCTACAATACCCGCGTCGCCCGGGGCGAGACGATCCGCGTCTTCCCGCTGTCGAACTGGACCGAGTTCGACATATGGGAGTATATCCGCCTCGAGCAGATCCCGGTCGTGCCGCTCTACTTCGCGAAGCGCCGGCCGATGGTCGATCGCGGCGGCACGCTCATCATGGTCGACGACGAACGCATGCAGTTCCAGCCCGGCGAGACGGCGTCCGAACGACTCGTCCGCTTTCGCACGCTCGGTGACTGGCCGCTCAGCGGCGCGATCGAATCCGACGCCGACACGGTCGAGCAGGTGATCGCCGAGATGCTCTCCGCCCGGACCTCCGAGCGGCAGGGCCGGCTGGTCGACAGCGACGAGGCGGCGTCGATGGAGAAGAAGAAGCGCGAGGGCTATTTCTGATGACGAGACAGGCCGAAGCGATCGCCATCGCCACCCGGGCCGAGGAAGCGGCCAAGGGTCTGCTGCGCTTTTTGACCTGCGGATCGGTGGACGACGGCAAGTCGACCCTGATCGGGCGGCTGCTCTACGATTCGAAGCTGATCATGGAGGATCAGCTGCGGTCGCTCGCCGACGATTCGAAGAAGCACGGCACGGTCGGCGAGGAGATCGACCTCGCCTTGCTCGTCGACGGCCTCGAGGCCGAGCGCCAGCAGGGCATCACCATCGATGTCGCCTACCGCTTCTTCTCGACGGCACGGCGCTCGTTCATCGTCGCCGACACGCCGGGCCACGAGCAATACTCGCGCAACATGGCGACCGGTGCCTCGACCTGCGATCTCGCCATCATCCTGATCGACGCGCGCAAGGGCGTGCTGACCCAGACGCTGCGCCACAGCTACCTGGTGCACCTCCTCGGCATCAAGCACGTCGTCGTGGCGGTCAACAAGATGGACCTCGTGGGTTTCGCCGAGGAGCGCTTCGACGAGATCGTCGCCGACTACCGCGAGGCCACCAGCCAGCTCGCCTTCCAGCACGTCCTGCCGATCCCCCTCTCCGCGCGCTACGGCGACAACGTCACCATGCCGAGCAGCCGCATGCCTTGGTATCGCGGGCCGATGCTGCTCGAGCATCTCGAGGCCGTCGACGTCACGGTCGACCACGGGAACACGGCCTTCGCCCTGCCGGTGCAGTGGGTCAACCGCCCGCATCAGGACTTCCGCGGCTTCGCCGGCACCGTCGCGAGCGGCCGCATCGCCGCCGGCGATCCGATCGTCGTGGCGAAATCCGGGCGGGCGACGCGCGTCAGCCGCATCGTCACCGCCGATGGCGACCAGGATGCCGCGACGACCGGCCAGGCCGTGACGCTCGTTCTCGACGAGGAGATCGACATCGCCCGGGGTGACGTCCTGGTGGAGCCCAGGGCGCGCCCCGAGGTGGCCGACCAGTTCGCCGCGCATCTCTTCTGGATGCACGAGGAGCCCCTCCTGCCGGGCCGCCGCTACGTCCTGAAGCTCGGCACCCAGCTCATGCCGGCGACGATCACCTCGATCCGCCACAAGATCGACGTCAACACGCAGGAGCAGCGGCCGGGCCGCACGCTCGAGCTCAACGAGATCGCCTTCTGCAACCTGCACACCACGCAGCCGATCGTCTTCACCCCCTACGCCGAGAACCGCGACCTCGGCGGCTTCATCCTGATCGACCGGACCACCAACCAGACGGTGGGCGCCGGCATGGTCGAGTTCGGCCTGCGCCGGGCCAGCAACATCCATCACCAGCATCTCGACATCGACAAGGCGCGCCGCAGCGCGCAGAAGGGGCAGAAGCCCTGCCTCGTCTGGTTCACGGGCCTTTCCGGCGCCGGCAAGTCGACCATCGCCAACATCCTCGAGCGCAAGCTCGTGGCGCAGGGTGCCCACACCTACCTGCTCGACGGCGACAATGTCCGGCACGGACTGAACAAGGACTTGGGCTTCACCGATGCCGACCGGGTCGAGAACATCCGCCGCGTCGGCGAGGTGGCGAAGCTGATGGTCGATGCCGGGCTGATCGTTCTCGCATCCTTCATCTCGCCCTTCCGGGACGAGCGCCGCATGGTGCGCGACCTGCTGGGCGAGGGCGAGTTCATCGAGGTCTTCGTCGACACGCCCCTCGCCATTGCCGAAACCCGCGACACCAAGGGTCTCTACAAGAAGGCGCGGGCCGGCCAGATCAAGCACTTCACCGGCATCGATTCGCCCTACGAGCCGCCCGAGCTCGCCGAGGTCACCGTCGCCACGGGCGACATCTCCGCCGAGGCGGCCGCCGACCAGATCCTGGCCTACCTGTCCTCGCATCTCTGAGCCGGCAACCGGCGGCTTGCGGGCCAGCCGTCTCCAGGAGGGCCGGCCCGGCACCGCATGGTCGACCGTCCGGCCCGTATCAGGGTCGGCGCGGTCTGGCCGGCCGAACCGATCCCGCCCGGCGCCAACCGGGCGCGGCGTGGTTCGATCGCAACGATGGTGTTTGGAAGGGCTGGCCGCGCCGGGTCGGTCGGCAGCCCCTCGCCACGCCGGACGGCGAGCACCACTGTATCCGGTGGGCCGCAGGGCCGTGCACAGGGCGTCGCGCCCGGTCGACGAAGCGGCGCCTTCGGGGATGCCAGGGTCGGCCCCGCCGCATCGGCAGGACCAACCGGCCGTCGGCCTGGCCTCCTCCGGTCTGACCGGACAGACTGCGGTCCAGCCGCCCACAGCTACGGCCACCTTCGCACCGGGTCGGCGCTGTCCATCCGCGTCCGAGCTGAACCAAATCCATGTGAACGGCGGCGGCCGGCCCGCCAACGGGAGCCGGCCGCGGAGCCATGACGGCCCGGCTCAGTTCACGAAGTACTTGCCGTAGGTGCCGGCATAGCTGCCGCTGTCGGCATAGCCGTACTGGGCGTGCTTCTTGACGTCGACCCGGGACAGCACGACGCCCGCGAGATCACCGCCGGCCTCCTGGATCTGCCGGATGCCGGCGTTCGCCACGTTGCGCGGGGTCTGCTGCCACCGCACGACGTAGAGCGTCTTGTCCACCAGACCGGAGAGGATCAGGCTGTCGGAAACGGCACCGACCGGCGGGCTGTCGATGATCACGAGATCGTAGTCGCGGGTCACCTCCTTGAGCAGCCGGCGCATGGCGTCGCCGCGGAAGAGGTCCGGCGGGCTGACCGGCGCGAGGCCGGCCGGGATGAAGCGCAGACCCGACTTCTCGTCGGTGCGGATCGCCTGGGACATCATCAGGTCGCCATAGAGCAGGTCGGCGAGCCCGTTGTTGTTGGCGACCCGGAAGACCTCGTGCAGCCGCGGCCGGCGGAGATCGGCGTCGATCAGCAGGGTGCGCAGGCCCGAGCGCGCCGACTGCCGGGCCATGGCGGCCGAGATCAGCGACTTGCCCTCGACCGGCACCGACGAGGTCACCAGCACCGAGCGCGTCGCCCGGTCGCGGTCGGCGAGGAAGATGCTGGTCCGCACCCGCTGCAGCGCCTCGGCGAAGGCCGATTGCGGCTTCTTCAGGATGTACTCCTCGGGCGTCAGGTCGCGGGTCTCGCGTCGGGTCAGGTCGGGGACCAGCGCCAGGGCGCGAAGCCCGCTCGACGCCAGCACCTCCTCGGCACTGCGGAAGCCGAAGCCGTTGTCCCAGCGCTCGAGCAGGAAGACGAAGACCGCGCCTAGAAGGCAGGCGGCACCGAAGGCCAGCACCACGATCAGCTTCTTGTCCGGCCAGTAGGGATCGACCGGCAGGACCGCCGCCGAGAGCACCACCGCGTCGGCCTGCTGCAGGTTCTGCACCTCGTTCACCTCGCGCAGCCGCTGCAGGAAGCTCTCGTAGAGCTCGCGCGCACTCGCCGCGTCGCGCTCGAGGTCGCGCAGCGCCACCGACGACACGTCCTGGCCCTGCACGTCGGCCTGCAGCCGCTGCAGGCTGCCGGCGAGCTCGCGCTCGCGGGCCCTCGCCACCTCGACCTCGTTGCTCAGGTCCTGGACCACGCGGTCGACCTCGTCGATCATCTTGCTGCGCAGCGACGCCATCTCCGCCTCGGCGTTGATGCGCTGCGGGTGCCGCTCGCCATAGACCGCCTGCAGCTCGGAGAGACGGCGCTGCAGGAGGCTCTCCTCCTGCCGCAGATTGGCGAGCAGCGGCGACGTCAGGACGTTGCTCGCGGCGCGCACTCCCCCAGACGACCGGAGCAGGCTGCGCACCTGGTTGAAGCGCGCCTCGGCTTCGGCCCGGGTGGCCTGCGCCGTCGCCAGCTGGCCGTTCAGATTGGCGATCTGCTGGGCCAGCGGGTCCGCCCGGCCCTGCGCGCTGATGCCGGTCTCGGACTGGAAGGCGACGATGCGCTGCTCGGCCGCGATGACCCGCTCGCGCATCTCGTCGACGCGCTCGCGCAGCCAGTCGGTCGCCCGCTGGCCGGTGGCGAACTTGGTCTCCAGCTGGTTGGCGATATAGGCCTCGGCGACGGCATTGGCGATGCGGTAGGCCTTCTCCGGCTCTTCCGAGACGAAGCGGATCTCGAGCACGTAGGAGCGACTGATCTGCCCCACCGAGAGGGCATCGCGGAAGCGGCCGATGGCCCGGATGCGATCGCTCTCGCCGCTCCCCAGGCGATCGTCCAGGGCGAGCGCCTCGCGCTCGGCAAAGGCGTCGCCGAGCAGGAGCCGGCCGACCGGTTGCGGCAGATAGCCGAGCCAGTCGATCTTCTTCCAGAAGGGCTGGCGATCGGGATCCAGGCTCGTGTTGAACTCGGCATCGTCCATCAGGGCGAGATCGTCGATCATCCGCGCGGCGAAGGCGCGCGAATTCAAGAGCTCGATCTCGCTCTCGATGGTGGAGGCATCCGCCTCGAAGGTGCCGCCGATCTCCGGCAGGTCGATGACCATCGGCTGGCCGGGCTGGATCCTGACCAGCGTCTCGGCGCGATAGAGCGGCACCGCCGTCTGGACATAGCCGATGGCCGCCGCGGTGAAGAGGCCGATCGTCCCGACCAGCCAGAACTTGCGCCGCCAGAGGGCACGCAGCACGCCACGCGGATCGAGCTCGTCACCGGAGGTGGTCCGTTCGGGCTCGGTACCGCCGGCAAACCGCGTGATCTCTCTCGCCATGTCGAGGCCATCCTTGCTGAAATCGTCGAGGCGGCGGCAGGGCAGCGGACGTCAGGCATCGCCCGCCACCTTTGCGGCCGTTCGGCGGCAGCTGGTCGGTCTTCCCGCCACCTCTGGCATCTATAGCAAATCAACGCGCCGAATTGCAAGACAAACTTAGTTGTTCGACTTTAATGATGAACAAAACATTAACCAAATTCTTTAATATACAAGTAACCATTCTGCGGGAGTATCAGAGACCCGCATCGCCACGCGGGTCGAGCGCGTCCTGGAGGCCGTCGCCGAGCAGGTTGAAGGCGATGACGGTGAGGAAGATCAGGGCCCCTGGCCAGACCGCCAGATGCGGCGCCTGCCAGATCAGCTCCTGGGCGTTGGTCAGCATGTTGCCCCAGCTCGGCAAGGGCGGCTGGATGCCGAGGCCGAGGAAGCTGAGGACCGATTCGGTCAGCATGATATTGCCGATCGAGAGCGTGGTCGCGACGATGATCGGCGAGGCGACGTTCGGCAGGACGTGGCGGACGGCGATCCGCCAGGGCCCGGCGCCGAGCGCACGCGCCGCCCGCACGTAGTCGCGCTCTTTCTGGCTCAGCACGGCGGCGCGCACCAGCCTTGCCACGGTGGTCCAGCCGAAGAGGGCGACGAGGAGCACGATCCGCCAGACGCTGGCGAGCCCGCCCTCGACGAGCCATGCCGGCAGGCCGAGCCTGGTCAGGTCGACGGCGGCGAGCACGATCAGCAGAGGCAGCAGCGGCAGGGCGATGATGGCGTCGGTCAACCGCATGAGGGCCGCATCGAGGCGCCCGCCCGCATAGCCGGCGGCGAGGCCGATGGCCGTGCCGATGAGGGCGGTGAGCAAAGCACCGGCGAGGCCGACGGCGAGCGAGATCCGGCCACCTTCGAGGAGGCGAAGCAGGAGGTCGCGGCCGAGCTCGTCGGTGCCGAGCGGGTGCTGCAGGCTGGCCGGCGCCATTCTTCCGAAGAGATTGACCGTCTCGCCGTCGAGGCCGAAGGCCCGGCCGAGCGGCGGCCCGAAAAGCCCGGCGAGCACCAGTGCCAGGAGCAGCCAGCCCGCCGCCACGGCGAGGCGGTGGCCGGCAAGGCGTCCCCAGAAGCGCCGTCGCCGCCCGGCCGACCTGCCCTCAGCTTCCATAGTCGATCCGGGGGTCGAGCCAGCCATAGGCGAGATCGGCGAGGAGGTTGGCGAGCAGCGTCACCAGCGTGGCCAGGAGCAGGGCGACCAGCGCCAGGTTGTAGTCGTTGCCGATGACGGCGTCGTAGATGAGCTTGCCCATGCCGAGATAGGCGAAGATCGTCTCGACCACGAGCGCGCCCGAGAAGAGCGAGCCCACATGCAGCGTGGTGATGGTGATCAGTGCCAGGGCCGTGTGCGGCAGGGCGTGGCGCATGACGACGGCCGTGCTCGAGAGGCCCTTGACCCGCGCCGTGCGGATGAAGTCCTCGCGCAGCGCCTCCAGCATGGCCGCGCGGACGAAGCGGATGAACGTGCCGGCGGTCAGGAGCGTCAGCGTCAGCACCGGCAGCACCAGGTAGCGCAGCCGGTCGAGGAGCCCGCTCTCGCCGATCGAGGCACTGCCGCCGGCCGGCAGCCAGCCGAGCTGGACCGCGAAGAGGATGATGAGCAGGAGGCCGAGCCAGAAGGAGGGCATGGAGAAGCCGGCAAAGGCCAGAAGGTTGATCGTGTTGTCGACCGGACCGCGCGGGTCGAGGGCGGCGAGGATGCCGGCCGGCACGGCAATGGCGAGGGCGAGGACGAGGCTCGTGCCCATGAGCAGCAGGGTGTTGAGCAGGCGCGGCCCGAGCACCTCGAGCACCGGCCGCGCATAGAGGCGGGAATAGCCGAGATCACCCGAGAGGGTCGCCACGAGCCAGCGCCAGTAGCGCTGCGGCAGCGGCACATCCAGACCCTGCAGCGCCTTCAGCCGCTGGGCGTCGGCGGCCGTGAGGTTGGGGTCGGCGCTCACCATGAGATCGATCGGGTCGCCCGGCATCAGCCCGATCAAGGCGTAGATCAGGAAGGACATGACGAGCAGGAGGAGCAGGGTCTCGACGAGCCGTCGGACGAGATAGCCCGCCATTCAACGCCCCTTCAACGGGCCCCGCAGCACCATGACCCGGGTAGCCCGTCAGCCACTGTCCCGCACCCGCCAGTTCTCGACCCCGAGGCTGGCCGGTGCCAGGTGCCCGGTCGGCTCCACGCCCTCGAGCCAAAGCGGCCAGATATGCGGGTCGGCACGGTAGTAGAGCGGCAGGACCGGCAGCTCGGTCGCGTAGATTCGCTGCAGCTCGTGCCAGAGGGGGGCCCGCTCGTCCCGGTCGAGCGTGATCTCGATCTCGTCGATCAGCTCGTCCATCCGCGCGTTGCTGAAGCCCGGCGTGTTCTGCCCGGTCCAGCTGTTCTCGGCGGAGGGGATCTCGTTCGAGTGCAGCGTGGACCGCGGCACGTTCTCCGGGCTCGAGATCCAGGCATACATGGCGAGGGCGGAATAGCGCCGCTGGCGCATCGTCTCGCCGAAGAAGACCCGGGCCGGCTCGTTCTGGATGCGCACGTCGACCCCGATCCGCTGCCACATCGACTGCAGCACCTGCTGGACGAGCTCGCGCGAACGGTTGCCCGAGGTCGTCATCAGCGTCAGCCGCAAGGGCTCGCCCGCCGCATTGTGGCGAACCCCGTCCCGCCACTCGGTCCAGCCGGCCGCGTCGAGGAGGGCACCGGCTTCTTCCAGGTCCTCGACATAGCTCGGAACGTCGGCGGTGTAGACCCAGTCGAGCGGGTTGACGAAGGTCTGCGCCACCGCCTGGCGGCCGCCGAAGAGCTGCTCGCTCAGCGCCTCGCGGTCGATCCCCTGGATGAGCGCCTGGCGGACCCGAAGGTCGGCGAGGATCGGGTTGTCGAGATTGAAGTCGATGTGCTCGTAGATCAGCCCGGGCTTGTAGAAGAGCTGGAAGCGGTCGCCGTGCCGCGCCTCGAAGGCAATGGCCTGGTCGAGGGAGAGGCCGAGGCTGCCCTCCACCATGTCGATCTCGCCGGAGAGCAGGTTGGCCTCGAGCGCGGCCGTGTTCTCGATCGTGCGGATGACGATCTCATCGAAAGCGGGCGGCTCGCCCCACCATTCGGGGTTGCGCTCGAGCGCGATGAAGCCGCCGGAATCCAGGCTGGCGACGCGGTAGGGGCCGAGCGCCAGGCCGGGATTGGTCGGATCGGTGTCGAAGAGTGTCCGGTTGCGGTAGGTCTTGGGGTCGGCCTCGAAGACCGGCCGCTCGAGATGCGCCGGCAGGAGGCGGAAATCGTTGATCGCGTCGTACTGGAAGCTGAGCTTCTCGTCCTCGAGGATGAAGGTCTTGTCGTCGACGATCTCGAGATCGACGATGCGCCGGTACATCTCGGCATTGCTGACGCCCGTGTCCGGATGCTTGCCGACCTCGAGGGTGAAGGCGACGTCCTCCGTCGTCACCGGTGTGCCGTCGCCCCAGCGCGCTTGCCGATCGATGGTGTAGGTGGTGCGCACCCCCTGCGTGCCGTCCGCGTGCTCGACGATCTCGGCCGTCCCGGCTTCGAGGCTCGGCAGCCCGGTGCAGAGATAGCAGCGCAGGTTCCAGTCGGCGTCGAACTGGGTGAATGGCTGGTGCGTGAAGCCGAGCACGTAGCTCTTGGCCGCCATGCTGTCGATATTGGGGTTGAGCGTCGAGGGATACTGCGTCATCCCGATGGTGAGGCGGTCGGGTGCCGCGCGGGCGATACCGGCGAGAAGCAGCGCCGCGCTGCAGGCGACGATGATCGCGTACCAGGTTCGGCCCATGGGCAGGCGCTCCGGCTGGATGGAGTGGGTCAAGGGCTGCCCCCGACATGCGGCATGGGACGACGGTTGCCAAGCCTTTCGAAGTCGATCAACCTGCGAGCGAGACCGTGACAGCCACCGGCGACGACCCGCCCCGCCATCGACGTGCCGACCCGGCAGGGACGCGCGCCGTCTATGAAGCCCATGCGGCAGCCTGGGACCGGCAACGCTACAAGGGCCTGATCGAACGGCCCTGGCTCGACCGTCTCCTCGCCCTCGCCGGGCCCAATGCCGTCGTCCTGGACCTCGGCTGCGGCGCCGGCGAGCCCATCGCCCGCTATCTAGTGGAGCGCGGCTGCCGGGTCACCGGTGTCGACTTCGCCGCCGCCATGCTTGCCATCGCCAGCGCCCGCCTACCGGAGGCACGATGGCTCGAGGGCGACATGCGCGAGCTGGACCTCGCCGAGCGCTTCGACGCCATCGTCGCCTGGGACAGCTTCTTCCACCTGACCCGGGCCGAGCAGCGGGCGGTCATCCCCCGCCTCGCCCGCCATCTGGCACCCGGTGGTGCTCTGCTGGTGACGGTCGGCCCGGAGGACGGCGAGGTGACCGGTACGGTCGATGGGGCCGCCGTCTACCACGCGAGCCTGAGCCCGGAGGAGTACGCGCGGCGCCTTTCGGCGGCCGGGCTCGAGCTGGTCGACTTCGTCGCCGAGGACCCGACGACCGATTTCCACAGCGTCCTGCTGGCACGACGCAACTAGGTGCGTCGCCAGCTCAACCGGCAGCGGGCGCCGCGAAGGCACGGGCGAGGCCGATCATCCCGTTCTCGATCTCGCTGCCGTGCAGCCCGGCATAGCCGAGCAGGAGGCCGCGGCGATCCGGCCGTTCCTGGTAGAGGGCGGCGAGCGGCGTCACCTCCACGCCGTGTCGCCTGGCCCGCCCCGCCAGCGCCACGTCGTCGGCGCCGTCCTCGAGATAGCCCACCAGATGCATGCCCGCCTCGGCCGGCCGCAGCGCCAGCCGCTCGCCGAGATGGCGCCGGGCCGCTTCCAGCAGCAGCGCCTGCCGCTCGGCATAGAGGGCGCGCATCCGGCGGATATGGGCGGCCAGCGAGCCGTCCCTGATGAACTCGGCGAGCGCCGGCTGGACCAGCATCGAGGGATGCGTGTCGGTCAGCCGGCGGATCGTCGCGAAGGCGTCGACGAGATGCCGCGGCACCACCATGTAGCCGAGGCGCAGGGCCGGGAACATGACCTTGCTCATGGTGCCGACATAGATGACCCGGCCGTCCTCATCGAGGCCCTGGAGAGCGGCGAGCGGCCGGCCGGCATAGCGGTACTCGCTGTCGTAGTCGTCCTCGAGGATGAAGGCGTCCGCCGCCCGCGCCCAGTCCAGAAGCTCGAGGCGCCGCGCCAGGCTCATGGTGAGGCCGAGCGGGAACTGGTGCGAGGGCGAGACGCAGGCCATCCGCGCCGCGGCGGCACGCTGCCGGCCGCTGGCGACGTCGAGGCCCTGTCCGTCGACCGGCACCGGGACGACGGTCGCCCCGCCGGCGAGAAGGGCGCCGATCAGGCCGGCATAGCCCGGCTCCTCGACCCAGACCCGGTCGCCCGGGTCGAGCAGCACCCGGGCAGCGAGATCGAGCGCCTGCTGGGCGCCGGAGACGATGAAGACCTGCTCGGCCGTGCAGCGGACCGCCCGCGCCGCCCCGAGATGCGCCGCCAGCGCCTCGCGCAGCGGCCGGTAGCCGGCGGGTTCGCTGCCGATCAGGAGGCTCCGCGGCGGGTTGCGCCCGCTTCGCGCGAGCAGCCGCGCCCAGTCCTCGAACGGAAAGCTCGCGAGTTCCGGCAGGCCCGGCGCGAAGGCGCGAGGCCGGTTACCGTGCTGCGGCAGCCGGGTGAGCCGGGCCCCGCGCCGCGACGGGCCGGGCGGTGCAGCCCCCCCGCCGCCCCTGGCATCGCCGCTCGGTCGCCGGGCCTGCAGCGCTTCCTCGGGCAGCTGGCGGCTGACGAAGGAGCCGGCCCCCACCCTTCCTTGGACATAGCCCTCGGCAAGCAGCTGGTCGAAGGCGGCGAGCACCGTGTTGCGCGACACGGCGAGGTCGGCGGCGAGCGAGCGGGTCGAGGGCAACCGGGCACCGGGGGGCAGCCGGCCCTCGAGGATGGCGGTGCGCAGCGCGAAGTAGAGTTGGCGGTGCAATGGTGCGTCGCCCCTCGGGTCGAGCGCTATGGAGGCCAGATAGAGCGGGGCGTGGCGGGAGCGGGCCATCTGCCGGTCTTTCTCGAGGACACGCGCGGGGGCGCCAGAAATGGCCCTGCCGTTCTTGTCCAAGGGTCCGCCATCGGCAAGCCATTTGTATCCCGCACTCGGCCGTGACACCCGCCCCCGCATCGTCTATTGACGGCCGAGGCGCATCAGGGAGGACGGCATGCGACGTGGGCGCAGCGCGAAAATCGTCGCCACCCTCGGCCCGGCCAGCTCGACCGCGGAGGTGATCGCGGCCTTGGCCAAGGCCGGGGCCGACGTCTTCCGCTTCAACTTCAGCCATGGCAGCCATGACGATCACGCCGATCGCCTCGAGATGGTGCGCGCGGCGGAACGCGAGATCGGCCGCCCGATCGGTGTCCTGCTCGACCTCCAGGGGCCCAAGCTGCGGGTCGGCCGCCTCGCTCAGGGACGGATCGGCCTGACCCGCGGCGAGAGCTTCCGTCTCGACCTCGACGACGCGGTGGGCGACCAGCGCCGGGTGCAGCTGCCGCACCCCGAGATCTTCGCCGCCATCCATCCCGGCACCATGCTCCTCCTCGACGACGGCAAGATCCGCCTCAAGGTCGAGAGCTGTGGCGCCGACCACGCCGAGACCACGGTGGTCGCCGGCGGCGGGCTCTCCGACCGCAAGGGGGTGAACGTCCCCAACGTCGTGCTGCCGATCGCGGCGATGACCGAGAAGGATCGCAAGGACCTCCAGTTCGGGCTCGACCTCGGTGTCGACTGGGTGGCGCTCAGCTTCGTCCAGCGGCCGGAGGACATGGCCGAGGCGCGCCGGCTGGTCGCCGGCCGGGCGGCGCTCATGGCGAAGATCGAGAAGCCGGCGGCGATCGACCGGCTCGACGAGATCATCGAGCTTTCGGACTCGATCATGGTGGCGCGCGGCGATCTCGGCGTCGAGATGCCGCCCGAGGTGGTGCCGCGCCTGCAGAAGAAGATCGTCCGCGCCGCCCGCGAGGCCGGCAAACCGGTGATCGTCGCCACGCAGATGCTGGAGAGCATGATCCAGAACCCCGCCCCCACCCGGGCCGAGGCCTCGGACGTGGCGACCGCCGTCTATGACGGGGCCGACGCCGTGATGCTCTCCGCCGAGAGTGCCGCCGGCGAGTACCCCATCGAGGCCGTCGCCATCATGGACCGGATCATCAAAGAGGTGGAGCAGGACGACCTCTACCGCTCCTATATCGAGGCCTTCCACGCCGAGGCCCTGCGCACCTCCGCCGACGCCATCACGCTCGCCGCCAACCAGGTCGCCCACACCCTGCAGTCGGCGGCCATCGTCACCTACACCACCTCGGGTGCCACCGCACTCCGCGCCTCCCGCGAGCGCCCCGACAGGCCGATCCTCGGCCTCATCACCCGCATGGTGACAGCCAGGAAGCTGGCGCTCGCCTGGGGCGTCCACGCGGTCTTCTGCGAGGACGCCCACGATCTCGACGAGATGGTCCAGAAGGCCCGCCAGCACGCCCGCGCCGAAGGCTTCGCCGACCCCGGCGCCAGCATCGTCGTGACCGCCGGGCTGCCCTTCGGCACGCCCGGCGCCACCAACCTCCTCAGGATCGCCTGGGTGACCTGAACCCCAACTATCGGCTCACGGAGGCGTGCCGCCGCCGTTGCCGATCAGCACACCGACCAGATTGCTGCCCAGCGTCACCGAGCTGCCGACACCTTGATTGAAGTTGCCGACGAACGCCCCGATATTGCTGTTGCCAACATCTGCAGAAGCTTGGGAAAGATTGAAGTTCCCATTGCCCACGCCGTAGTTCTTGTTGCCAGTGAAGCCATTGAACCCACCCGTATTACTGTTGCCGTTGCCAATTCCGACATTTTCGTTGCCAACGGTGCTTATACTGGTCCCGGTATTATTGTTACCGTTACCAACACCGTAGTTGTTGTTTCCCACGTCCGAGCCGGAGCTCGTATTGTTATTGCCGTTGCCAATACCAACATTGTTATTGCCAACGGGATTGGTTTCGGTGCTTTCGGAATTGCCTCGGCCATTATAAACACCGTAATTATTGCCGCCGCCATTAAACGCGCCGGTATTCCCGTCGCCGCTGTTGAAAATGCCGAAGTTGTTCGTGCCGGTATTGCCGATACCGTAATTGCCGTTCTCGCCGATATTGATGATCACACCGCCGATGACGATGCCAGCGGTCACGCCATCGAGTTGCGCCGCGTCGAGCCGCACAGGCTCCCCCGCGCTCACCACGCCGGCCGAAAGACATACCAGGGTTCCCATGACGATTGAGGCCTTCATTTCCCGTCTCCCTTGAGTTTGTCACCAGGCGAGGATGCTGCCCCACCTCGGGTAAACTTACCCTGCTGAGACATTCACGCTATCCGCTAGGCGCAAATCGCGGTCCGCCATGCGGAATCCGGCTCTGATAAGCCGACGGCGGCGCGCGGCATCGCCTACCCGAGGAGCGCCCACAGCGAGCGCAGCACCAGCTCCAGCGCCAGCAAGGTCAGCAGCACCTGGATAATTCGGGCGAAATGCCGCGGATCGATCCGGCCAAGCAGCCAGCGGCCGAGGAGCGTGCCGGCGAAGCCCGAGGCGATCATCAGGGCGATGATCGGCAGCCAGGGCAGGAAGGCGAAGCCGAAGAGCCCGAAGGCGATCATCTTCAGTCCGTGCTGGCCGGCCATCGCCGCGGCGTGGGTGGCGATCAGCCCTTCCCGGCCGAGCCCGAGCGGCCGAAAGAGCGCCAACACGTAAGGCCCGGTGGCGCCGACCAGCATCGTGAGGAAGGAGGCGACCGCACCGCCCAGCGCCAAGCCCCGCCCCCTGATCGCCGCCATGCCGGCGACCGGCAGCCAGAGGGTCTGCAGGATGAAGAGCCCGAGCACGAGGCGCAGCGTCTCGACCGGCAGGCTGGTGACGAGGCTGGCGCCGAGCGCCACGCCGACCAGGCTGCCGAGGAGGAAGGGGGCCAGCCGGCTCCGGTCAATCCAGTGCCTGAGCACCGCCGCCCGGCTGACGTTCGAACCGACCTGCACCACGGCATGGATCGGGATGATCGCCGCCGCCGGCAGCAGGCTCGCCATGGCTCCGAGCATGATGATGCCGCCGCCGATGCCGGCCATGGTGGTCAGCGCCGATGTGAAGGCGGAGAGCACAATGAGCGAGAGCGCCGGCACGAGCCCGAACCCGTCCGGCAGGAAGCCGTCCATCAGCGACTCGATCAGAGCGCCTCGCCGCGCATCAGACGGGGCAGGTCGCCGACCAGCCCCATGGCGTGGCGCATGAAGAAGCGCTTGGCGACGGGCAGCCGCTCGACCAGGGCAAGGCCGGCGCCGCGGGCGAGCTTCAGCGGCAGGACGTCATTGGCGAAGAGCCGGTTGATGCCGTCGGTGACGGCGACCAGCGCCAGGCTGTCGAAGGAGCGCCACGCGGCATAACGCTCGAGCGCGTCGGCGCTGCCCGGGTCGAGCCCGAGGCGCAGCCGGTCGACCACGATCTCGGCGATCGCGGTCACGTCGCGCAGCGCCAGGTTCCAGCCCTGTCCGGCGATCGGGTGGATGCCCCGGGCCGCATCGCCGACCAGCACGGCACGCTCGGCGACATAGGCGTGCGACCAGACGAGGATGAGCGGATAGGTCCAGCGATGGCCCTCGAGCGTCAGCCGGCCGAGGCTGTCGCCGAAGCGCTCCTGCACCTCGACCGTGAAGGCCAAATCATCGAGCCCCGCCACCGATTTCGCCAGCCCGTTCTCTAGCGCCCAGACGATCGACGAGCGGTTGCCCGGCAGAGGCAGCATGGCGAAGGGGCCGTCCGGAAAGAAGCGCTCCACCGCCCGGCCCCGATGCGGCAGCTCGTGGGCGAAGGTGCAGACCAGCCCGGTCTGCCCGTAGTCCCAGCGCCTGGCGCCGATGCCGAGTGTCTCCCGGGTGGCGGAGAAACGGCCCTCGCAGACGGCGAGCAGGGAGCCACGGATCTGCCGGCCGTCGTCGAGCCGTGCCTCGACGCCGCCCGCGGCACGTTCGAGTGCGGCGATGCTCGCCGGTGCGGCGATGGTGACCGCGGGCCCGACAGCGGCGATCGCGGCAAGCAGGGCCTCGCGGATCCTCTGGTTCGGCACGATCCAGCCCAGGGGCTCGCCGCCTACCTCGGCGGCGTCATAGCGGACCGAGCCAAGCGAATCCGCCTCGCCCACCTCGATCTCGCGGATCGCCTCGGCCGCGTCGGCCATGCCGGCCCAGGCGCCGATCGAAGCGAGCGCCTGCTTCGAGCCCCGGGCGATGGCGGTGACCCGACCGTCGAAGGTGGTGGCCGTGGTCGCCGGCAGTGGTCGCTCCTCGACCAGCAGCACCCGCCCGCCGACGCCGCCCACGGCTGCCGCCAGGGCGAGGCCGGTGAGCCCGCCACCCTGGATGACCAGATCGAACCGCTCCGTCACGCCGCTGCCTCGACCCTTCTGCCTAAAAAACGAACACGAGATGAATTATTGGGCACGCCGGGTGTCCAGTCGGTTCGCCGGTGCTGCGATCCCGGGCCGGACGGCACCCTCCCCGTCTCTGGCACGGAGATTGCTCCAACCCAGCCGAGAAGTCGTCGCCACGGCCAAACCAGCGCGGCGTCGCACCTGACACTCAATCGCATCGGTATGGCGGGAGAGACGCATGCATCGATACCTATCACGGCGCGGGCTACCTGTCCCCGCCGGACTCGGCCTCGCACTCGGGGTCGCCATTACCGGGACGCTCGCCAGCGCCCCGGCCTTCGCGCAGGACGCGACCGAGGCAGCCGCCGAGGTCGCCGAGGCTGTTGCGGCCACCGGCGTCAGCCCGGAAAGCGCCTTCATCTTCAACACCCTCCTCTTCCTCATGGCCGGCTTCCTGGTCATGTTCATGGCCGCCGGCTTCGCCATGCTCGAGGCCGGCATGGTGCGCAAGAAGAGCGTCGCCACCCAGTGCCTGAAAAACGTCGCCCTCTTCGCCATTGCCGGCATCCTCTACTACCTCATCGGCTACAACCTCATGTATGACGGGGTTGATGGCGGCTGGATGGGCACGTTCAGCATCTGGAGCCCGGACGACAGCGCCATCGACGGCGGCGATTTCGGCGCCGGCTACGCCGCCGCGTCCGACTGGTTCTTCCAGATGGTGTTCGTCGCGGCCGCGATCTCGATCGTCTCGGGTACCGTCGCCGAGCGCATCAAGGTCGTTCCGTTCTTCATCTTCGCGGCCGTGCTGACGGGGATCATCTATCCGATCCAGGGCTCTTGGACCTGGGGCGGTGGCTGGCTCTCCGAGATGGGCTTCTCGGACTTCGCCGGCTCCACGCTGGTCCACTCGGTCGGTGGCTGGGCCGCCCTCGCCGGTGCCCTCCTGCTCGGCGCGCGACGTGGGCGCTTCGGGCGTGACGGCTCGGTCACCCCGATGCCGGCGAGCTCGCTGCCGCTCGCCACGCTCGGCACCTTCATCCTCTGGCTCGGCTGGTTCGGCTTCAACGGCGGCTCGCAGCTCGCCATGGGCAGCGGCGCCGACGCCGTGGCCGTCGCCAAGATCTTCATCAACACCAACATGGCCGCCGCCGCCGGCGTGGTCGCCGCGATGATCGTCTGCCAGCTGATCTACAAGAAGATCGACCTGACGCTGGTGCTCAACGGCGCCATCGGCGGCCTCGTCTCGATCACCGCCGAGCCGCTCGCCCCGTCCCTGGGCGCCTCGCTCCTGATCGGCGGTATCGGCGGCGTGCTGGTGGTCCTCGCGGTGCCGCTCCTCGACAAGCTCAAGATCGACGACGTCGTCGGCGCCATCCCGGCCCACCTCGTCTGCGGCATCTGGGGCACGCTGATCGTTCCCTTCAGCAACGCCGACACGAGCTACGGCACGCAGCTCACCGGCATCGTCGCCATCGGCATCTTCACCTTCATCGCCAGCTTCATCGTCTGGAGCATCCTCAAGGCGACCGTCGGCATCCGCGTCCACGAGGAGGACGAGGAGCGCGGCGTCGACCAGGCGGAGCTCGGCATGGAAGCCTATCCGGAGTTTGGCCCGAGCGCTGTCTGACCCTCCGGTCGGATAGCCACCTCAAGGCCCGGGAGCCTCGCTCCCGGGCCATTTTTTCGTCACCGGCAACGCACCGTCGCCCCGCCACCCCTGCCGGCCCGCTTCGCCCGTACCGATCTGGATGGCATGCCACTGTGCGGGAGAGGATCGATGCGGCTGAACTCTGTGACCCTGGCGGTGCGTGACCTCGAGCGCTCGATCGCCTTCTACACAGGTGCCATCGGCCTCGACTGCCTCGGTACGACGCCGGACACCGCTCGACTGGGCCGCGACGGCAAGGCCCTGCTGCACCTCGCCGAGCGCCGCAATGGCCGCCCCCGGGGGAACGCGGCGGGACTCTTCCATGTGGCCTGGCTGGTCGCCAGCCGCGCCCATCTCGGCGCCGCCCTCGCCCGGCTCGATGCGCATGGCGTGCGCCTCACCGGGGCCGCCGACCACCACGTCAGCGAGGCCGTCTATCTCGACGATCCGGACGGCAACGGCGTCGAGATCTACGCCGACCGGCCGGGCACGGACTGGTACCGCGACGGCGTGCTCGTCGCCGGCAACGCGCCGCTCGATTCAGCCGGCATCCTCGCCAGCACCGCGGCGGCGGGCCTCCGCCCGGAGAGCAGCGCCGCAGGACTGCGCCTCGGCCATGTGCATCTCGAGGCCATCGACCTCGCCGCCAGCAGCCGCTTCGCCCGCGAGGCGCTCGGCCTCGAGCTGCGCCTCGCCTGGCCCAACGCGCACTTCCTCGCCTGGGACGGCTACCACCACCATCTGGCCTACAACGACTGGCGCCGGCGCCGCACGGCACTCGGGCCCGACGACGACCGCCTCGGCCTCCTGGAGTTGGCGCTCGACGGTCCCCTCCCCGACCCGCTCGTCGATCCGAACGGGATCGTCTTCACGCCTGCGGCCGGAACCGACGCTCAGCAGCCGTAGCGGTAGCAGTCGTCGCCGGTCGGCGTGCCGCTCTGGATGCGGTTGTAGGCGTCCATGTCGCCGGCACCCCAGGAGTTCTGCGACGCCGTGTCGTAGCCCGAGGAGCTGCTGCTGCCGCCACTGTCAGAGGAGCTGCTGCTCGAGCTCGAGCTGCTGCCGCTGTCCCAGTCGGTCGAGCCGGAGCTCGAAGCCTGGCGGGCCGGAGCGAAGAGCCGGCGCAGCCCCTCGGCCGCCGCCTGCCACTGGGCGTTGTAGGCGGCGATGTAGCCCGAAAGATCGCCCTCGAGCAGCGTGCCGCCGACGGCATCCAGATAGATCCCCCGCGTCTCGCCGCGGCTCGCCGAGAGCTGCCAGGCGAGGATCGGCGCGTCACCCGGCTGCCAGATCCGGAGATTGGCGCGGGCCAGCGGCGGTTCCAGGCCGTGCTGGCGGGCGATCGCCCAGACCGACGGCAGATCGAGGAACCCCTCGGGAATGGCGCCGCCACCCCAGTTGACGACGTCATGCGCAAAGAACCGCGTGCCGTCGGCGGCGACGGTCAGCACCAGCCCGCCGCCCGAGGCCGGCGAGACGTAGCGTAGCGCGACCTCGTCCTTCGCGTTCCACTGGTTGCTGTCCCGACGCTCGAACTCGATTCCCACCAGCTCCGCATCGGGGCGCCAGCCCTGCGCCACGCCCCGGGCCCGGACAGCCAGCTCCGGCAGGCCGGAAGGCAGGGCCTGGCCGCTCGCCTCGATCACCGGCAGCACCAGGTCGGGCCGGATGCGATTCCAGCCGCCCATGCCGCTCCTCGCCCGGGTCTGCAGCCGCGCCCAGTTGGGCAGGCCGTAGGTGCCGCCATCGGTGAAGTCGCTGGTCGTCGCGGCCTGCTCCCAGTTGCCGCCCTGGGCGGTCATCGTCCCCGCATGGCTCAAGGGCCCGGCATCGATCACGTAGCTGCCGTCCGCGGCGATCGTCCAGATCACCGCCACGGGCCCCTCGGCCGTCGGCAGCAGGACCTCGAGCAGCCAGGTGCCGACCAGCGCCGGCGGGACCGGCCCCGCCGGGGCCACCTCTGCCGTCTCGCGCCAGCGCCGCGCCGCCATCATCACGCCCCGGTCATTGGCGCCATCCAGCCGCTCGCCATCGCCGGAAAGACGCAGCCGGTCGGTGATGCCCTGGGGCCAGGCGATGACGATCTGGCCGTCATTCATGTCGCAGACCCAGGTCGCGGTGAAGACGGCGGGACCGTCGGCGACCGGCGCCCAGGTGAGCTGCCCGCCCGGCACGATGGTGACGACGCCGCCGGTCGGCCATTCCCACTTGCCGATCGGCGAGCCGCACTCGACGCTGAGGCCCTGCGCGCGGACGTCGAGGCACGGCAGCAGGAGCACCGCCGCACTCGCGAAAATGCTGGACCAGCGCCACATGGCCGCCTCCCCGACACACCTTCGCCGGGGAATCTATCACGCCGGCCCGGAGCGGCCAAACCCGCGGCCGGTCGGCCGACGTATCAGGGGGGCGCGGTCCCGCCGGTCTCGGGTGCCCCGACATCCGGCGCCAGGGCCTTGACGAGATCCTTCATGTCGAGCTCGCCGACCGGATCACCGTCCCGGGTGACGACGAAATTCTGCGAGGTGTCGCCGCCGGTGAGCGCGATCATCTCCTCGAGCGTCGCCTCGCAGTCGATCTCGCCCGCCGCCCCGTCCACCGGCGTCTCGGTCGGCGTCATGACCGAGCGCACGCGCAGCACCCGGGCCCGGTTGATGTCGCCGACGAAGTCGGAAACGTACTCGTCGGTCGGCTGCATGATGATGCCCTGCGGCTCGCCCTGCTGGACGATCTCGCCATCCTTCAGGATCACCAGGTGATCGGCCAGCTTGAGCGCCTCGTCGAGGTCGTGGGTGATGAACACGATGGTCTTGTGCAGCTCGTTCTGCAGCTCGATCAACAGGTTCTGCATGTCGGTGCGGATCAGCGGGTCGAGGGCGCTGAACGCCTCGTCCATCAGCATGATCTCGGCATTCGAGGCGAGCGCCCGGGCGAGGCCGACGCGCTGCTGCATGCCGCCCGAGAGCTGCGACGGCAGGTAGTCGCCATAGCCCTCCAGCCCCACCCGGGCGAGCCACCGCCCGCCCTCCTCGGCCGCCTCGGCCCGGCTGGCGCCGCGAATGGCGAGCGCCATGCCGGCATTCTCGGCGACCGTCCGGTGCGGCAGGAGGGCGAACTTCTGGAACACCATCGACATGCGCGTCTGGCGCAGCTCGCGCAGCGCCTGTGGCCCGTAGGTCATCACGTCGTCGCCATCCACGAGGATCTGACCGGCGGTCGGATCGATCAGGCGGTTGAGATGGCGGATCAGCGTCGACTTGCCGGAGCCCGAGAGGCCCATGATGACGGTCATCTTGCCGGCATGCATGTCGACATTGATGTCGCGCAGCCCGAGCACATGATTGTGCTCGGCGAGCAGCTCGGCCTTGCTCATCCCGGCCTGCGCGTAGGCGAGCACGGAAGCCGGGTCGTCGCCGAAGATCTTGTAGAGATTGCGGATCGAGACCTTGGGCTCGGTCGTCCGGGCCATGTCCATGGAACACTCCTGCATCGCGCTCATCCAGGGGTCAGGGCGCTGATCCGCCCGACCGCCGCCTTGCTGACCCGGTCCAGGATCACCGCCAGGATGACGATGCAGAACCCGGCGATCAGCCCGACGCCGAGCTCGAGATTGCGGATGCCGCGCAGCACGAGCACACCCAGCCCCGGCGCCGAGACCAGCGACGCGATGACCACCATCGCCAGCGCCATCATGATCGTCTGGTTGATGCCGGCCATGATGTTCGGCAGGGCGAGCGGTACCTCGACACCGAAGAGACGCTGGCGCGGGGTCATGCCGAAGGCGTCGGCCGCCTCGAGCACGTCCTTGTCCACCAGCCTGATGCCGAGATCGGTGAGCCGGATCACCGGCACGATCGCGTAGAGGATGATGGCGATGCCGTAGAGCTTC
>CAZGUW010000019.1:9798-31269 GCA_964528705.1 uncultured Geminicoccaceae bacterium | reverse complement strand
GAGCCAGCTAGGCAGACCGGGCCGAGGGGAAGCCGGCCGGATGCGGCGGCGGTCGGGGCAACGGCCGCCTCGGCCGGGGCACGATAGCCGAGCACGAACACGAGTAGGCCGAGGGCGATCAGCAGGAGGATGGCGGTCCAGGCGAGCGCAAGCCCGCCCGGCGCCGCGACGGGCGGCAGGACCAGCAGGGCCAGGGCGATGCCCACCGGCCAGGAATTGACGTAGATCGCCATGGCGGTGGCGATCTCGCGGCCGGCGAACCAGTCGGTCAGCATCTTGGTGGTCAGCACGCTGAGGAGGACGCCGCCGGTCCCAGCCACCAGGCGGCCGGCGACGAGGGCACCCCAGCCGCTATCGAGGATCGGCAGGAGGGCGCCCCCCAGCATCAGGACCATGCCGCCCGCGACGACGCGGCGGTCGCCGAGGAACCGGGCTATGGCACCGCCCGGAATGGCGATGACGAGGCCGGGGGCGAAATAGAAGCCGATGAGCAGCCCGATATCTGCGAGGCTGGCGGCGTAGTCGTCGACGACCAGCGGCGCCAGCGCCGCCACCGACTGGAACTGGAACGCCATCGTCGTTCTGATTAGGAAGAGGACGGCAAGGATCGTCCAGCGGTTGGGCATGCTCGGCGCTCCCTTTGTCCCGGGCGGGCATGCCGGGACACCGTTCCTAGCAGCCGGTGCGCGGCGCCGCCACCGGCGCACTGCGGCGGAAGGAAACCAGGGCGACGAGACCAAGGACCAGCATCACGGCACCCAGGACGAAGGCGGTGCCGGCGTCGCCGGTATCCTCGGCGAGCCAGCCGCCGATGGTCGGCGAGACCATGAGCGCCAGATAGGAGAAGGTGAAGAAGACGCCCATGCCGAGCGCTCGCGTCTCGGGCCGCAGCACCAGCGACGGCAGGCTGAGGATCGGCCCGCCCGAGATGCCGCAGAAGAGGCCGAGGCCGACGAAGATCGCCGGCACCGCCCGAAGCGGGGCGAGCACGGCGGCTACGAGCAGGATGGCGAAGCCGGCGAGGCCGAGGGCCAGGACGGTGTCGCGGCGGCCGGTGCGATCGGCGACGAGGCCGCCGAGCGACACGGAGACCACCATCAGCCAGAGGACGATGCTGGTGGTCGAACTCGCGGCGGCGAGCGGCCAGCCGCGCTCGCTCAGGAGCGTCGGGCCAAAGCCGAAGACCATGACGAGGGCGCCGTTGTAGAGCGCCCAGACGGCCCCGGCGAGCAGGATAGCGACGAGCGGCAGGGCACCGGCCTGCCCGGCACCGACCGCTTGCGCGGGTGCCTCGGGCGGGGCCCGCCAGGCGACGAGGAAGACGACGAGGCCGGTTGCCACCAGGGCCAGGACGGTGAGCCAGGCGGGCTCGAGGCTGCCGGGTGCGGCCACGGCAGGCAGGACCAGAAGCGCCGTGGCGATGCCGATGGGCCAGGCATTGATGAGGACCGCCATGGCCGTCGCGATCTCGCGGCCGACGAACCAGTCGGTCAGCATCTTCGCCAGCTGCACATTGAGGATGACGCCGCCGATGCCAGCGATCAGGCGGCCGGCGACGAGCGCGTCCCAGCTCTGGGAGAAGACCGGCAGGAGGCCGCCCAGGAGCATCAGCGCCATGCCGCCGGCGAGCACCCGGCGGTCGCCCAGGAGCCGTGCGATGGCACCGCCCGGGATGGCGATGACGATGCCCGGCGCGAAGTAGAGGCCGAAGAGCAGCCCGATATCGGCGAGGCCGGCACCGTGGTCCCCGGCCACCAGCGGTGCCAGGGCCGCCACCGACTGGAACTGGAACGCCATGGTCGTCCGGGCGAGGAAGAGAACGGCGAGGATGACCCAGCGGTAGTGCATCGATGGTGCTTGTCCGGGCGATGGCAACGGGGCCCGCCCATAGCAGAGTTCACGATGGCTGGCGTCGGCGGCCGTTTGTGTTATATTCCAATATAATTTTGGAGTGACAGATGCACACGACGAAGCTGCGCAAGGTCGGGGGCTCGATGATGCTGGCCGTGCCCCCTGCCCTGCTCGATCTCCTCGAGCTGCGGGCCGGGGCGACGGTCGGCGTCACGATCGACGACGGGCGCCTGATCGTCGAGCCCCGGCCGCGCCGGCGGTACGTGCTCGACGAACTCCTGGCCGAGTGCGACGCCACGGCCGAGCGGGACCCTGACGAGCGCGAGTGGCTCGATACGGGGCCGGCCGGAGACGAACTGCTCTGATGGAGCGCGGCGACATCTATCTGGTGGCGCTCGACCCGAGTCTCGGCCACGAGCAGCAGGGGCGCCGGCCGGTGCTGGTCGTCTCGCCCGCTGCCTTCAACAGGGTCACGCGCGTGCCGATCGTCCTGCCGATCACCAGCGGCGGCAGGTTCGCCCGCAATGCCGGCTTCGCCGTCTCGCTTTCGGGCGCCGGGACGCAGACGACCGGCGTCATGCGCTGCGACCAGCCGCGGGCGCTCGACCTGCGGGCGCGCGGCGGACGCCGGCTCGAACGGGTGCCCGATGTCGTCGTCGAGGAGGTGCTGGCCCGGCTGGCGCCGATCTTCGAGTGAGGTCAGACGACGCTCAGAACTTGCCGTAGAGAAGGTAAGCCTCGCGCGGGTCGACGCCTTCGAGGATCGCCGTGCGGACCTTGTTCTCGGCGGCGATCGCCTTCTCGGCGGCGTCGAGGATCTCGAGGATCCGGTCCTTTGGGACGATGACGATGCCGTCGCGGTCGGCGAGCACGTAGTCGCCGGGGGAGATGGCGACGTCGCCGATGCGGATCGGCACGTCGAAGCCGTCCGGGCGCCAGTAGGCGACAATATCCCGTGGCGTGTAGTGGGTGAAGCAGACGGGGAAGCCGATCTTCAGGATGAAGTCGACGTCGCGGCAGGCGGCGTCGACGATGTAGCCCCTGACACCCCGATATTGCAGCGTCTCGGCGGAGAGCTCGCCCATCATCGCCGTGACGTTGTTGTTCGCCTGGCAGACGACGACGTGGTCGGGCTTCGCCTCGGCGAGGAGGCCGGTCCATTCGAGGAGGGTGGTGTGGGCGTCGGCGGTCTCGTCGACCTTGCCCTTCACGGTGAAGATGGGGCCGGCGAGCTTGCGCTCGGGGAAGAGCGGGCGGATCTCCGGCGGCAGCACGAAATCCTTCAGCCCCATCGCCCGCATGACGTCGTGGATGATGCCGGTGTAGCAGGCTTCGAGGCGCTCTGTCGGACTCTTGCTCGTGGGGCTCATAACGGCTCCGGTCAGTCTGGCGTCGGCGTGCGGTAGAGGGTCCGGCCGCCGACCTTGATCTCGACGTCGAGCAGATACTCCCTGATGCCCTCGGGGTCGATGGCGACGCCGAGGCCAGGCGCGTCCGGCACGTGGATCAGGCCGTCCGCGTCCGGCTCGATGCGGGTGGCGCAGAATGCCCTGGCGACGGGGCGCGTGTGCACCGGGAACTCGCAGATGCGATGCTCCTCGAGCCCGGCAAAGGGCTGCAGCGAGGCCGAGAGGGCGAGGTTGGAGGTGAAGGTGTGGTTGACGTAGGTCACACCCCTCGCCACCGCGTGGTCGGCCACCGCCTTGGCCGGGCCGATGCCGCCGATCCGGCCGCAGTCGATCTGCACGTAGCCCACCTTGCCGTAGTCGATGGTGTGGCGGGCCATGGCGAGGTTGTGCGCGGCCTCGCCGCCGGCGAGCCGGACCTTCGTGCTTCGGGCCCCGATCGCGGCATAGGCCTCGTACGCCATGCCGGCAACGGGCTCCTCGTACCAGGTGGCGTTCACCGCCTCGAGCGCCGGCAGGCGGGCGGCGGCGGCCTCGACGTCCTCGCCGAAGATGGCACCGGCATCGACGAGCAGGATGCCCTCCGGTCCGAGGCCCTCGCGGGCGGCATGGAGATGGTCGACGTCATCCTGCAGCGTGCCCCGGCCGAAGGGGCCCCAGCCGCACTTGACCGCCCGAAAGCCGGCCGCGATCTGCGCCCGGCAGCTCTCCCGCGTCTCTTCCGGCGTGTCGCCCCAGAGCTGCGAGGCATAGGGCGTCTTGGGAAAGGCGCGGTCGTAGCCGAGCAAGCGCCAGACCGGCTCGCCCCGCTGCTTGCCGATGAGATCCCAGAGGGCCATCTCGATGCCGGACCAGGTGTGCGGGGCCTGCAGCAGGTCCATGCTGTCCCAGGCGATGGTGTGGGCCAGCCGTGCAATGTCGGCCGGCGTCTCGATCGACTGGCCCAGCACCGAATCGGCGATCGGCTTGCAGGCGCCGTGCGACTTCGGACAGACGAAGGCGGCGATCGACGGCAGAGGTGAGGCCTCGCACTCGCCCCAGCCGGTGAGCCCGCCGGCGGCGACGCGCACGAGCAGCGCATCCTGGCTGCCGTCGCCGGCATCGGTGACCTCCGGCATGGCGACGTAGAAGAGATCGACGGCTTCGATGCGCATTTTGCTGCTTTTCATTCCGTGCTGGTCTGGACGACCGCGTCCTTGCGCTTCTTCACGTCCGGCAGGAGCGCGGTGCCGAGGCCGGGGCCTTCCATGGGCAGGATGTGGCCCTTTTCCATCCGCGGCAGCTCGGTCACCAGTTCCTTGTACCAGCCGGTGTAGAAGGCGCGCACGCTCTCCTGGATCAGCGCGTTCGGGGCGTTGAGCGAGAGGTGGCAGGAGGCGGTGTAGACGATGGGGCCGGTGCAGTCGTGTGGTGCCACCGGGAGCTGGTGCGCCTCTGCCATCGTGGCGATCTTCTTGGCCTCGGAGAGGCCGCCGCACCAACCGAGATCGAGCATGACGATGCCGACCGCATGCTTCTTCATGAGCTCCCTGAACATGGGCCGCGTGGCGATGGTCTCGCTCGCGGTGATCGGCACCTTCGTCATCGCCGCCAGCTCGGCCAGGGCGTCGAAATTGTTCATCTTGATCGGGTCTTCGTACCAGAAGGGCTGGTAAGGCTCGAGGGCGGCGAAGATCCGCTTGGCGGCCGGCAGGTTCCACAAGGAATGCAGCTCGACCATGATGTCCATGCTGTCGCCGACCGCGTCGCGAATCTTCGCAAACGGCTCGAGCGCCGTCTTCAGCTCCTCGGGGCTGATGTAGCTGCCGTCGGTGCGCTCGGCGGCGAAGTCGAAGGGCCAGATCTTCATGCCCGTGATCCCCTCCGCCTGGAGCGAGAGGGCGAGATCGCCGGCATTGTTGAGGAAGGCGTCGAGATCCTCGTAAGGCCCCTGCTTCTCGTCGAGCCCCCAGTTCTGGGTCATCTGCCCCTTGGTGCCGCGCACGTAGCGGTAGCCGGCGCAGGTGTTGTAGGTGCGGATCCTCGGCCGCGAGAGGCCGCCCAGGAGCTGGTGGACCGGTTGGTTCGTGGCCTGGCCCCAGATGTCCCAGAGGGCGATGTCGACCGCCGAGGCGCCCCGCATCTCCGCCCCGCTGCCGGCGAAGCCGAGATAATAGTCGTGGATGAGCGTGCGCGAGTGGCGGTCGATGGCGAGCGGGTCCTTGCCGATCAGCCGCGGTGCCGCCGTCTCGTGGATGTAGGCGATCACCGCCTTCGGGCCGAAGAAGGTCTCGCCGAGCCCGACCAGGCCTTCGTCGGTATGGACCTGGACCCAGCACAGGTTCGGGAATTCCTCGAGCCAGACGGTCTCGAGGGCGGTGATCTGCATGGCGGCGTTCCTATGGTGGCGGGCTGCTGTCCGGTCCGGTCAGGCGGCGGGGGCCTGGCCGAAATAGCCCTTCTTCGAGCCACGCTGGTTTTCGTAGATCGAGCCCGCGTGCTTCGCCTCCGGCAGCGGCAGGCGGACCGGCACGTCGGTGCAGCGCGGCACCACCGGGTCGTTCTCGCCGCAAAGCAGCATGGCCTGCCAGTCGGCCCAGCTCTTCGGCTGCTGGCTGCCGACCAGCGGCCAGGCATCGGCGGCGCGGTACTGGAAGAGCAGGAGCCGGCGCATCCTGTCGGACGTGTTGAGCGCCGAGCCGTGGATGGTCCGGGCGTGATGGATCGAGATGCTGCCCGCCGGGCCGACGCAGGGCCGGGCCGTGGAGAAGTCGACATCGGCCTGGTCGAGGTCGACCGCACCGCAGAAGACGCCGTCCGCATGGTGCTCGTAGATGGGGCCCTTGTGGCTCCCCGGCACGCAGAGCAGCGGGCCGTTCTCGATGGCGCAGTCGTCCATCATGACACCGACCGCGGCGAGGTCGTCATTGGTGTGCGGGTAGAAGGCCCAGTCCTGGTGCCACTCGACGGCGGCACCGTAGCCGGCCGCCTTCATGTTGAGCTTGGAGGTGTCGAAGCGCAGCACCGGATGGACGAGCTGGCGCAGGATCTCGACGATCGCCGGGTGGCGGCCGATCCTGGCATAGGTGTCGTGCTGGAGGTGCGGCGTCTTGATCCGGCGCACCCGGGGCTCGGCGGCGCTGTGGGTGGGCTCGAGGTCGTAGACGTCGTCATGGGTCTGGACGAAGCGCGCCCGCGCGACGAAGTCGTCGGTGACCTGGCGCAGGTCCTCGACCTCGGCCGGCGAGAGGACGTTCTCGACGACGATGAAGCCGTCCCGGCGATAGGACTCGATCTGCTCGGCACTGAGTTGCATGGCCCGCTCCCCTGGAAGGTCTGGTTTGCGCCGGAGGGTGCCGGCGGGGGATGAAAACGTCAACATCGAACTGCGGCGCGCATCGCCAAGCCGCTTGACAGCAGCGCCGCCGCGCGTCGTGGTGACGTTGTCATGAGCAAAAAGAAACGAATGTGAGCCGGCGGCCGACGATCCGCGACGTGGCGCGTGTCGCCGGCGTCTCGATGGTCACCGTCTCGCGCGTCGCCAATGATCCGGCGCTGGTGAGCCCGGCGACCCGGGCACGGGTCGAGCAGGCGATGCGGGAGCTGGGCTACGTCGCCAACGCCGCCGCCCGCTCGATGCGCACCCGCCTCTCGCGCAGCATCGGCTGCCTCGTCCCGGACCTCGTGAACTACCCGAACGCCGCCATCGCCCAGGCCGCCGAGCGGCATCTGGCGGCGGCCGGCTACTCGCTCCTCCTGACCAGCAGCGACTACGACCCGACGGCCGAGGTCAGGGCACTCGAGGCGCTGCGCACCCGCCAGGTCGACGGGCTCCTGCTCTATGTCTCCGACGAGGCCGACCCGACGCTGACCCAGGCCCTCGCCCGGCTGGACATGCCGCTCCTCGTGCTCGACCGCACGCTCGCCGTCGACGCCGACACCCTCCTTTCGGCGCACGAACCGGCGCTGCAGGAGGTGGTGCGCTACCTCGCCGGGCTCGGCCACCGGCGCCTCGCCATCATGCTCTCGGGCCTGCGGGTCCGGCCGGTGGTCGAGCGGCGGCGCGCCTTCCTCGCGGCGGTCGCCGGGGCCGGGCTCGATCCTCTGGCCCAGCGCGTGGTCGAGGTGCCGCCCGGCGACCATCACCGGCTGCGCGCGGCGCAGGACCTGCTGGCGGCGCCGGCGGCGCCTACGGCCGTGCTCGTCGAGGGCAGCCGGCAGATCCGGGCGGTGCTCGCTGCCGCGCGCGGGCTCGGCCGCTCGATTCCGGGCGAGCTCTCGCTGATCGGCATGGATGCCTCGGACATCGCCACGGTGACCACGCCGGAGCTCACGACGGTGACGCGCGACTACGAGGAGATCGGGCGGGTGGCCGCCGGGCTCCTGCTCGAGCGGCTGGCGTCACCCGAAGCACCCTGGCGCCGGGTGGAGCTGGAGAGCCGGGTCGAGCTCCGCGGCTCCTGCGGACCCGCGCGGGGCGAATGATGTTGACGGTTTCGCGAGCTTCATGCCAAGCGTTGCGCCGCGACGCCAAGGGGCGACACACAGCATTTCGGGGAGGCACGACGATGAAGCGGTGGAGCACGGCCCTCTACATGGGCACCGCAGCGGTGGTGGCACTGCAGGCGGGCACCGGCGAGGCGGCGGAAGTCTGGACGGTGCAGACCTCGATGACCGCCGGCGAGAGCTACTACCAGAACATCGAGGAGCACTGGCTGCCGAAGCTCGCGGCGATGACCAAGGGCGAGCTGACCATCGAGCTGACGCCGGTCGGCTCGGTCGTGCCGTACAACGAGACGATGGACGCCATCGCCCTCGGCGTGCTGCAGGGCGACATCACCTCGACCTCCTACTTCGCCGGCCGCAGCAAGGCCTTCTCGGTGATGGGCGACCTCATCGCCGGCTATGACCGGCCCGAGCAGATCGCCCTCTTCTGCTACCACGGCGGCGGGCGCGAGTTCCTGCAGGAGCTCTACGACGAGTTCACCGACGGCCAGGTCAAGGTCATCGGCTGCGGCAACCCGGCGCGCGAGGCCTTCGTCTCGAAGGTGCCGATCCGCGGCGTCGCCGATCTCGAGGGCAAGAAGGTCCGCTCGCCGGAGGGCCTTGCCGCCGAGGTCTTCAAGCGCGCCGGTGCGGCCCCGGTCGGCCTGCCGGCCGCCGAGACCTACACCAGCGTCGACAAGGGTGTCGTCGATGCGGCCGACTTCAGCTCCTACACCATGAACGACAGCCTGGGCTTCCAGCAGATCGCCCCGCACCCGATCTACCCGGGCATCCACTCGATGCCGGTGCTGCAGTTCACAGTGAACAAGGCGGCCTACGACGCGCTCGACGAGAGCCTGCAGGTGACGCTCGACGTCTGGTATCAGGCGATGGTCAACGACCTGCGTCTCAGGAACGACATCACCGACCAGGAGATCGTCGCCCGCGACCGCGCCGATCCGGACATCGACGTCATCGACTGGCCGCAGGAGGAGCGCGACAAGTTCCGCGCCATCGCCCAGGAGGCCTGGGTCGAGTATGTCGCCGGCGACGCGCTCGCCGAGAAGGCGCTCGAGACCAATGTCGCCTTCATGAAGCGGGTCGGGCTGCTGCCCCCCGACTGATCCGACGTCAACGGCGGCGGGCGCCTCGGTGCCCGCCGCCGGCTCGCCATCACTTCGCCGAACCGTCTTCGCCGGCTACCGGGCCGACAACCGGGCCGACAACCGGGGGGAGAGCCGCACTTGCAGGCGATCGAAACCTTCAACCTCTGGCTCGGCAGGCAGACCGGCTGGTTCTATCTCGGCGCCGTCGTCGTCACGTTCTACGAGGTGCTGGCGCGCTACATCTTCAATGCGCCGACCACCTGGGCCTTCGAGGTCACGATCTTCCTCTGCGCCGCAGGCTACATGCTCTCGGGCGCCAACGTCACCGCCGAGGACAAGCACATCGCGATCACCAGCGTGGTCGAGATCGCGCCGTCGTGGGCGCGCTGGTGGATGCGCCTCGTCTCCCTCGTCGTCGGGCTCTTCGGCATGGCCGGGCTGATCTGGGGCTCCTGGACCTCGGGCATTCGCGCCTTCACGATCTGGGAGCGCACCGGCACCGCCTACAACTCGCCGACCCCGGCGCTGATCAAGCCGATCATCACGATCGCCGGCATCCTCGTCATCCTGCAGCTCGCCTTGCAGCTCGTCCGCCATCTGCGGCCGGGCCGGCAGGACCCGCAACCAGCCGCACCTCCTCCAGCCTGACGGAACCTGATCTTGGGCATCGAGACTGCGACCATCCTGATCATCGTGGTCATGCTGGGCTTCATGCTGCTGGGCGTGCCGCTCGCCTGGACGACCATGGCGCTCGCCGTCGGCTGCACCGTCCTCTGGCTCGGCCCTGCCGGCCTGCCGCTGGTCGCCAGCCGGGTCTACGGCTTCATCAACGAGTACGTGCTGGTCGCGGTGCCGCTCTTCGTCTTCATGGCCTGCGTGCTCGAACGATCAGGGGTGGCGCACGACCTCTACGATGCCATGCGGGTCTTCGCCGGCCGGCTGCCCGGCGGCGTGGCGGTGCAGACGACGCTGGTCGCCATCGTCATGGCGGCGATGACCGGCATCATCGGCGGCGAGATCGTGCTGCTCGGGCTGATCGCCCTGCCGCAGATGCTGCGGCTCGGTTACGACCAGAAGCTCGCCATCGGCACGATCTGCGCCGGCGGCTCGCTCGGCACGATGATCCCGCCGTCGATCGTGCTGATCGTCTACGGCCTCACCGCCGGCGTCTCGATCGGCGACCTCTTCCTCGGCGGCGTGCTGCCGGGCCTGCTGCTCGCCGGCTTCTACATCACCTACATCATCACGCGTTCGGTGCTGAACCCGGCCCTCGCCCCGCAGCTCCCGGCGGATCAGCTCGACATGCCGCTCAAGGAGAAGCTCCGGCTGCTCAAGGGCCTGATCCTGCCGATCCTGATCATCGTCTGGGTGCTGGGCTCGATCTATGGCGGCATCGCCAGCGTCACCGAGGCGGCCGGCGTCGGTGCCGTGGCGGCCCTCCTCGCGGCGGCGGTGCGCGGCGAGTTCAGCATGGCGCTGCTCTGGGAGGCGATGCAGCGGACGATGTCGACGGTCGGCATCATCATCTGGCTGACGCTGGGTGCGAACGCCTTCATCGGCATCTACAACATCATGGGCGGCACCCGCTATCTCTCCGGCGCCATTGCCGGGCTGCCGCTCGAGCCCTGGCAGATCATCCTCGTGATGATGCTGATCCTCTTCGTGCTCGGCATGGTGCTCGACTGGATCGGCATCACGCTCCTGACCATGCCGATCTTCGTCCCGGTGATCATCGACCTCGGCTACGACCCGGTCTGGTTCGGCATCCTCTTCTGCATGAACATGCAGTGCAGCTTCCTGACGCCACCCTTCGGCCCGGCGGCCTTCTACCTCAAGTCAGTGGCCCCGCCGCACATCCAGCTGCAGACGATCTTCGGGGCGCTGCTGCCCTTCATCGGCATGCAGATCCTGGCCCTCTTTTTCCTCCTGGTCTTCCCGCAGCTGGCACTTTGGCTGCCCAGCCTGGCGCGCGGGTGATGATCCGAGAAAGAATGACTGTCGCCGCATGATCACCGACTGCCACGTCAACATCTGGAACGACGAGCACATCCAGCCGCACTACCGCACGCAGATGGCCCGGGTGCGCGAGAAGGGCATCCCCGAAAAAGCGGACGCCGAGACCATCATGGCCGCCATGGCGCCCGTCGACCGCGCGATCATCTTCTCGCTGCGCTACGCCGAGACGATCGGCATCGACAGCAATGACGAGGTCACGGCGGACGCGGTGCGCCGCTACCCGGAGAAGCTCACGGGCTTCGCCTATGCCGACCCGCGCCGGCCGGACTGCCTCGAGCGGCTGCGCCACGCCGTCGAGGGGCTCGGCCTCGTCGGCGTCAAGTACGGGCCGATCTACAATGGCGTGCCGCTCGACGACCCCAGGCTCGAACCCGTCTATGCCTATTGCGAGAAGAACGACCTGCCGCTCACCATGCACATGGGCACGACCTACACGCGGCTCCACGCGGCCGAGCTCGGCCGGCCGCTGGCGGTCGAGGAGGTGGCGCTCCGGCACCCCGACCTCAAGCTGGTGATGGCGCATATGGGCCATCCCTGGTTCGAGGAGTGCATCGCCGTCATCAGGAAGCAGCCCAACGTCTACGCCGAGATCTCGGCGATCTACTACCGGCGCTGGCAGTTCTACAACGTGATGATCGCGATCGAGGAATACCAGGTGGCGGACAAGGTCTTCTTCGGCAGCGACTTCCCGTTCTCCACGCCCGGCGAGGGCATCGAGCTGACCCGGGCGGTGCGCGAGATCGGCGGCACGGGTGGCATGCCGAGGGTCGCCGAGGAGACGGTCGAGCGGATCATCAAGAGCGACCCCTACCGGCACTGGTGGCACGGCGGGCCGGACGCGGCCCGGCCTCGTAATCGAGCTTGGCCACGCGCCTGAGCAAAGGGTCTAGTGGGCGCCGTCGTCGAGGGTGAAGCCCACCTTCAGCATGACCTGCCAGTGGGCGACCCTGCCGTCCTCGATGGCGCCGCGGGTCTGGATCACCTCGAACCAGCGCAGGCCCTTCAGCGTCTGGCTGGCGCGGGCGATGGCGTTCCGGGTGGCGTCCTCGATGCTCTCCGTCGAGGAGCCGACGAGCTCGATCACCTTGTAGACATGTTCACTCATGGACGGGCCTCCCGAGGGTTGAAGGTGCAGTCTACCCCGAACGGGCCGACCGCACCAAACCGTCAGCCCGCGGTATTGAGGAGAACCTCGGCGATCGCCTTGCGTTCCAGGGCGATGTCGCCTTCGGCCACCGGGCGCCCTGCCCGGCGATACCAGTAGCCGGCATTCGAGAGGTCGCCCTCCTCGCGATGCAGGTGGGCGTGGACCCAGGCATGGGTGCGGTCGCCCTCGTTCCGCTGGACGATGGAATGGGCCCGGTGCCAGTCGCCCTTGGCGGCGTGCCAGAGCGCCTCGAGCGGCCCGGTGAGGCCGGCGGGCGGGTGGGCTTCGGCGAGGCTGGCCTCGAAGGCTTCGGGGGTCATGGTCGTTTCCTCCTGTTGGCAAGTTGACGGTGGCCGGCTCAGCGCTGGCGGAAGCGCCAGAGCACGAGCCCGCTGAGCACGACGATGGCGGCACCGATCCAGGTCCAGCCATCCGGGAAGTCGTCGAAGACGAACCAGCCGACGGCTGTCGCCGTGACCAGCGAGAGATAGGTGAAGGGGGCGAGGCTGGCGGCCGGCGCGAAGTCGAGGGCACGGGTCAGCAGCAGGTGGCCGGTGAGCGCGCAGGTGCCGACCGCCAGGAGCAGCAGCGCCTCGCCGAAGGTCGGCCAGACCCAGACGAAGGGCATGAGCAGGCTGAGCGCACCACCGGCGACCAGCGAGGTGATGGAGAGCGTGACGTCGGCCGGGCTCGAGCCCGCGAGCTTGCGGGTGAGGATGAGGTAGAGGGAGAAGCAGAGCCCGGCGCCGAGCGGCAGGAGGGCGGCGATGTCGACGCCGGTCACGCCCGGGCGGATGATGACGAGGGCGCCGGCGAAGCCGAGGCAGACGGCGACCCATTCGGCCCGGCTGACCTTCTCGTCGAGCAGCCAGGGCGAGAGGGCGGTGACGGCGAGCGGGGCCACGAAGATGAGCGTCAGCGCGTCGGCCAGCGGCACCACCCTGACACCGCTGACGAAGAGCAGGTTGGCGCCGAGGATGACCACGGCGCGGGCGAGCTGCAGGCCCGGCCGGTCGGTGCGCAGGGCGCCGAGGCCGCGCCGCCAGAGGACGACGGGCACGAGCAGCACCGCATTGCCGAAGAACCGGGCCCAGGCGATCTGCAGGACGGGCAGGCTGGCGACCAGATATTTGGCGATAGCGTCGTTTATCGGCATGATAACCTGGACGATCAGCATCATCAGGATGCCGAGTGCTGCACCGCCGGCGAGCAAACCCCGTCGGGCCGGCGCTTCAGCGCGCACGAAAGGTTCGCCCCGAAGTGCCCGTGGTGCATTGAACTGGGGCGAGAAAGCCGCCATGATGCGTCCAGAGCAATGGCCCGCCAGTCATCGGCACATCCGGTGTGGGTGGGGGGTGCGGGCTCGTCATCAGGGGAAACGGTTCGGCCCGCCAGGTCATCGGGGTCGGCGCCGAGGCAGGATCGGGAAAAGGGCACATGGCTTCCGTCGACGTTCGCAAGGTGGAGAAGTTCTTCGGCACGGTGCAGGTTTTGCACGGCGTGTCGATCGATATCGAGGATGGCGAGTTCGTCGTGCTCGTGGGCCCGTCGGGCTGTGGCAAGTCGACCTTGCTCAGGATGATCGCGGGACTCGAGGAGATCAACCGCGGCGAGATCGCGATCGGCGGGCGGGTGGTCAACACCGTGCCGCCGAAGGACCGCGACATCGCCATGGTGTTCCAGAACTACGCGCTCTACCCGCACATGACCGTGCAGCAGAACATGGCGTTCTCGCTGAAGCTCGCCAAGGCGCCGAAGAACGTGATCGAGGAGCGCGTCAACCGCGCCGCCGACATCCTGGGCTTGCGCGAGTATCTCGGCCGCTATCCCCGGCAGCTCTCGGGCGGCCAGCGGCAGCGCGTCGCCATGGGCCGCGCCATCGTCCGCGACCCGCAGGTCTTCCTCTTCGACGAGCCGCTCTCCAATCTCGACGCCAAGCTGCGTGTGCAGATGCGCACCGAGATCAAGGAGCTGCACCAGCGGCTCAAGACCACCGCCGTCTACGTCACCCATGACCAGATCGAGGCCATGACCATGGCCGACCGGATCGTCGTCATGCAGGGCGGCCATGTCGAGCAGGTGGGCGCCCCGCTCGACCTCTACGACCGGCCGGCCAACCTCTTCGTCGCCGGCTTCATCGGCTCGCCCTCGATGAACTTCATCCAGGCGCGGATCGACCGGACCAACGGCTCCGCCGTGGCGGTCGCCGCCGACGGCAGCCGCCTGCCTCTGCCGGCCGATGCGGGCGGCCAGAACGGCCAGGAGATCGTCTACGGCATCCGCCCCGAGCATCTGGCGCTGGTGCCCGAGGCCGAGGGCCAAGGGGCGGCGCCGGCCGAGGTCGTCGTCGTCGAGCCGACCGGTGCCGAGATCCTCGTCGTCACCAAGTTCGCCGGCCACGAGGCGCAGGCGGTCTTCAAGGACCGGCATCCGCTGCGCCCGGGCGACCGGATCGGTCTCGCTCCGGTGCTCGATTCCGTGCACGTCTTCGACAAGGCCTCGGGCCAGCGCCTCGGCCACTGAGGCTGCCGCCCGCTTGAACGCCACCGGCGCCGACGGCTTCCGTCGGCGCCGGTTTCGTTTGCGGCGCTACTCGACCGTGACGGACTTGGCGAGGTTGCGCGGCTGGTCGACATCGGTGCCCTTGAGCACCGCCGTGTGATAGGCGAGGAGCTGGATCGGCACGGTGTAGAGCAGCGGGGCCACGAAGGGGTCGACCTTCGGCAGGACCAGCGAATGCGCGGCGTACTCGCCGAGCGCCGTCACGCCCTCGGCATCGCTGAGCAGGATCACCCGGCCGCCGCGGGCCACCACCTCCTGGAGGTTGCTCGCGGTCTTCTCGAAGAGCGCGTCCGAGGGTGCCACCACCACCACCGGCACGGTGTCGTCGATGAGCGCTATCGGCCCGTGCTTGAGCTCGCCCGCGGCGTAGCCCTCGGCGTGGATGTAGCTGATCTCCTTCAGCTTCAGCGCCCCTTCCAGGGCAATCGGGTACATCATGCCCCGGCCGATATAGAGCACGTCGCGCGCATCGAGGATGCTGAGCGCTATGCGGCGGACGGCCTCGTCGTGCTCGAGGGCCTCGAGCATCATGGCCGGCACCTCGTCGAGCGCCTTGACCAGCCGGGCCTCCTCGGCCGGGTCGAGCCGGCCACGCGCCCTGGCGCAGCCCAGTGCCAGGCAGGCGAGCGTCGCCAGCTGGGTGGTGAAGGCCTTGGTCGAGGCGACGCCGATCTCGGGCCCGGCCAGGGTGCGCAGCGTGCCGCCCGCCTCCCGGGCGAGCGTGCTCTCGGGCACGTTGACGACGGCGAGCGTCGGCCGCCCGGCCGCCTTGACGTAGCGGAGGGCGGCGAGCGTGTCGGCGGTCTCGCCCGACTGCGAGACGAAGAGCCCGGCCGTGCCCTGCCCCATGGGCGGCTCGCGGTAGCGGAACTCCGAGGCGATGTCGCACTCGACGGCGAGCCCGGCCGTGCCCTCGAACCAGTACTTGGCGACCATGCAGGCATAGAAGGCGGTGCCGCAGGCAATGGTGGTCAGCCGCTCGAGGCCGGCCGGATCGAAGGGCAGCTCCGGCAGGGCGATCCGGTGGTCGCCGCCGTCCGCCTCCTGGGCCGCGAAGGAGCGGAGCGTATCGCCGAGCACCGCCGGCTGCTCGAAGATCTCCTTCTCCATGAAGTGCCGGTGATTGCCCTTGCCGATCAATGCACCGGAGAGGGCGGTCTGCCTGATCGGCCGGTCGACCACCGATCCGGCGGCGTCCTCGACGACGGCGCCGGCGATGCGGACGAAGGCGATGTCGCCCTCCTCGAGGTACTGGATGCGGTCGGTGAGCGGCGCCAGGGCGAGCGCGTCGGAGCCGACATACATGGCCTCGCCGGCCGTGCCGTAGCCGATGGCGAGCGGGCTGCCGCGACGGGCCGCGACGAGCAGGCCGGGCTCGCCCTGGAAGAGGAGGACGAGGCCGAAGGCGCCCTCGAGCCGGCGGATGGCGGCGCGCGCCGCGGTCTCGACGTCGCTGCCGGCCGCCAGCTCCATCGCCACCAGATGCGGCACCACCTCGGTGTCGGTCTGGGTCGCGAAGACCCGGCCCCCGGCCTCGAGCTCGGTCCTGAGCGCTGCGAAATTCTCGATGATGCCGTTGTGCACGACCGCCACGCCGCCCGCGAGGTGCGGATGGGCGTTGGCCTCGGTGGGTGCCCCATGGGTCGCCCAGCGGGTATGGCCGATGCCGACATGGCCGCCAAGCGGATGCGCCTCGAGCAGGGCCGCCAGCCGCTCGAGCTTGCCCTCGGCGCGCCGGCGGTCGATGCGCCCGTCGGTGATGGTGGCGATGCCGGCGCTGTCATAGCCCCGGTATTCGAGCCTTCTCAGCCCCTCGAGCAGCAGCCCGGCCACCGGTTCCCCGGCGATCGCACCCACAATGCCGCACATCGTCCGTCTCCCGCCGCAGCCACAATGCCACCGCAGCGTCGCCCAAGGGCGTGGTCGGCGTCAATTGCCGCGAGCGGCGGGGATCAGCTGCCGCGAGCGGCGGGCGTCAGGCGGGGTCGGTGGCGAGCATGGCGGTCTGACGGTCGACCACGCCGCGCATCTGGTTGGCAGGCATGGGCTGGCCCGCATAGAAGCCCTGGACGAGGTCGCAGCCCTCGTCGCGCAGGAGCTCGAGCTGCTCCCGGCTCTCGACGCCCTCGGCGCAGGCCACGAGGCCGAGTTCGTGCGCCAGCGCCACGACCGAGCGGACGATCGCCCCGGCGTGGCGCGAGCGCCCGCTCCGGCGGATGATCGACTGGTCGATCTTGAGCTTGTCGAAGGGAAACATCTGCAGATAGCCGAGCCCGGCATAGCCCGTGCCGAAATCGTCGAGGGCGATCCGCAGGCCCAGCCGCTTGAGCTGCATGAGGACGTCGACCGTCGATTCGGTGTCCTCGATCAGCACGCCCTCGGTGATCTCGAGCTCGATGCGGTCGGGATCCGTGCCCGTCTGAGCCAGCGTATCCTGGACCGCGGCGACGAAGTCGGGGCTCGCGAGATCGATCGGCGACAGGTTGACCGAGATGCAGAGATCACCCAGCCGCTTGCTGTCCGCGCAGGCCTGGCGCAGCACCCAGCGGCTGAGCGGGACGACGAGGCCGGTGCGCTCGGCGACCGGGATGAACCGGGTCGGCGAGATGAAGCCGTGGTCGTGGTGGTGCCAGCGGAGCAGCGCCTCGGCGCCGACGAAGCGGCCGCTGCGCAGCGCCAGCTGCGGCTGGTAGGCGAGCGCCAGGCGGTTCTCGTCGATCGCCTCGCGCAGGTCCTCCTCGAGCCGCCGCATGGTGCGCGCCTCGAGATCCATGCCGTCCATGAAGAGATGGGTGGAGCGGCCGTCGCGGCGGCCCCGGCTGATCGCGACCTGGGCGCGGCGCAGGCAGACCTCCGGGTCGCGGTCGTCGAGCGCGATCTCGTAGAGGCCGATGTGGCAGGAGATGCGCAAGCTCTCCTCGGGCACCGAGAACGGCTCCGCGAGCGACCGCTCGAGCCTTCGGGTCAGGTCGAGGACCGGATCGAACGGCAGGGCATGCGGGCGCAGCAGGAAGAACTCGCCGCCGGCGATCCGGCCGACCGTGTCGCTCTCCCGCGCGCAGACGCGGATGCGCTCGGCCACCTGGCGGATCACGTTGTCGCCGGCAGCGGCACCGAACGCCTCGTTGACGTCGCGGAAGCGGTCGATGTCGATGACCAGAAGGACCGGCTGCTCGTCCCGGCGGCGGCCGCGGCGCAGGCGGGCCGCGAGCAGCCGCATGCAGCCGACCCGGTTCAGGAGCCCCGTCAGCTCGTCGTGCCGGTCGACGAAGCCGAGCCGCTCACGCGCCTTGACGATGTCGCTGATATCCACCGCGACCCCGCGAAACCCGACAAACGAGTCGCCGTCGAGCTTCGGCTGGCCGATCAGGCGCAGCGCCCGACCCTCGCCGTCGGTCGGCACGAGGCTCGCCTCGACGTCGCGAAACGACCGCCGGCCGGCAATCGCCATGGCGATCGTGCGCTGCGCCGGATCGGCGAGCCCGTGCCCGAGGATCTCGATCCAGGTCCGACCCAGAGCCGCATCCTGGGGCATGCCCACGCTGCGCTCGAAACCGTCGGAGAGCATGGTCAGCCGGCCCGCCGCGTCGGCTTCCCAGACGAACTCCGCGCCGGCATGCGCGATTTCCTCGAGCAGCTCCTCGGCACTGAGGGTGGCACCGGACATGCGCCTGGCCCGGTGCCAGCAGAGGCCGATGGCGCAGAACCCGGCGAGCCCGCTGATGGCGATGGCGACGAGCAGCGCCGTGAGGGGCGAGACCTGCAGGCCGACGAGCGCGCTACCGGGAACACCGACCGCATAGCCGGCCCAGACGCAGGCGCCGACGAGGCCGCCGGCCATCAGGCCGAGCGGCAGGCCGGCAAGGCGGATCGGCCGGGGCTCGCGCGCCGGCGAGGCTGTTGCGCTCAGGATACTCTCCACGGAAGAGAAGCGGCGGTCCGCGGAGGATGAACCAGGCCTCTTAAGATTGCGTGAACTGGAGCGGTCGCCCCGTCAGTCGGGCAGGCCGTAGGTCTGCGGATCGCGCCAGCGGAAGAGCTCGGCATCGAGCTCGCCGCCGGTCTCGACGTCCTGCAGCACGATATGGGTGACGAAGCCCTGCGCATCGACCACCGACCAGCGGCGCAGCGCCAAAGGCGCCTTCGCGAAGACCAGGGTGACCGAGCCCTGGTCGGCCTCGCCCTTGCGGATCACGGTGACGGCCAGCTCGCCGGCCTGCTCGCGCACGTTCGTCACCTCGACGTCGCCATCGAGCCGCACCTCGTCGTCGAGCAGGATGCCGAGCGGCGTCTGGCTGATCGGGATGACGTTCACCTGGCCGATGCTGGCGTCGTAGAAGACGAGCCGCCAGTCGCCCGGGGCGATCAGCCGGATGCGCGAGGGCGGGTCGTAGTCGAAACGGAGCCGACCGGGGCGCTGGATATAGACGCGGCCGCGGCTGAGCGTGCCATCCGGCGCGATCTGCTCGAAGCGGGCGGCCAGCGTGTCGATGCCGTTCAGGTAGCGCTCGACATCGGCGAGCACGGCGCTCTGCGCCGCCAGCGGCCGGCCCGCCGCGAGCGCCCGCAAGCCGAGTGCGGCGAGGATGAGAAAACGGCGGCGATCGAGGGTCGGCACGCGGCCTCGCTCCAGAGCTTGCAACGGCAGGGGACGGTCAGTCGTCGTCGTCGTCGCGGGTGGGCTGGGTGCCGTCGAGCCCGCCCCGGCCCATCAGCACCTGGCGCCGCCCGACATGGTCGGCCGGGGTGATCAGGCCCTCCTGCTCCATGCGCTCGATCAGCTTGGCGGCGCTGTTGTAGCCGATGCTGAGCTTGCGCTGCAGGTAGCTGGTCGACGCCTTGCCGTCCCGGGCCACGATCTGCACGGCCTGCTCGTACACATTGTCGCCCGTGCCCTCGGCGGCAAGGGGTGTCCCTTCCTCGGGCGACGCGTCGAGGCCGGCGTTCTCCGAGGTCACGTCCTCGTGGTAGTCGGGCTCGCCCTGCGACTTGAGGTGGTCGACGACCCGCTCGACCTCGTTGTCGGTGACCAAGGGCCCGTGGATGCGCATGATCCGGTCGCCCGGCATGAGGTAGAGCATGTCGCCCTGGCCGAGCAGCTGCTCGGCGCCGGGCTCGCCCATGATCGTCCGGCTGTCGATCTTCGAGCTGACGCGGAAGCTGATGCGCGACGGCAGGTTGGCCTTGATGACGCCGGTCAGCACGTCGACCGAGGGCCGCTGGGTGGCGACGATCAGGTGGACGCCGGCGGCCCGGGCCTTCTGCGACAGGCGCTGGATGGCGTGCTCGATCTCCTTGCCGGCGGTGAGCATGAGGTCGGCCACCTCGTCGACGATGACGACGATGAGCGGCAGCGGCGTCATGTCGATCGGCTGGTCCTCGATGATCGGCTGGCCGGTGCCCGCCTCGAAGCCCGTGCGCACCCGCCGGGTGAGCGCCTCGCCGCGCGACTTCGCCTGCTCGATGCGGCGGTTGAAGGCGAAGATGTCGCGCACGCCGAGATGCGACATCAGCCGGTAGCGCTCGTCCATCTGGCGCACCGCCCATTTGAGCGCCACCACCGCCTTGTGCGGCTCGGTGACGACCGGGGCCAGGAGATGGGGGATGTCCTCGTAGACCGAGAGCTCGATGACCTTGGGGTCGATCATGATGATCCGGCACTGCTCCGGGGTCAGCCGGTAGAGCAGCGAGAGGATCATCGCGTTGATGGCGACCGACTTGCCGGAGCCCGTGGTGCCGGCGATCAGGAGATGCGGCATGCGGGCGAGGTCGACGATGATCGGGTTGCCCGAGATGTCCTTGCCGAGGGCGAGGGCGAGGCGTGCCTCGCTGCGGGCGAAGGTGTCGGACTGCAGCAGCGAGCGGAGATAGACGGTCTCGCGCGCCTCGTTCGGCAGCTCGATGCCGATGACGTTGCGACCGGGCACCACGGCGACCCGGACGGAGAGCGCGCAGAGCGAGCGGGCGATGTCGTCGGCGAGGCTGATGACCCGGGCGGCCCGCGTGCCGGGGGCGGGCTCGAGCTCGAAGAGCGTCACCACCGGCCCGGGCTTGGCGTCGATGATCTCGCCGCGCACGCCGAAATCGTCGAGCACGCTCTCGAGCTGCCGCGACACCTCCTCGAGCTGCGCCTTGCCGGGGCCCGACCGCCCGCCGGCCCGCGCCGCACCCAGCATGTCGAGCGCCGGCAGGACGAAGGCGTTGAGCGGCAGGCTCGCCTGCGCCGGCGCCTCGCTCGCCGGTCGGCGGCCCCCGCCGCCACCGCCGGCGGTGCGGGCCTCGTCGGCGAGGGTCGGCGCCTGACGCGATCGCCCGGTGGTGGCGGGCGGCGGGCTCGACTCCGTCTCTTCCGGCACGCTGGGCCGCAACCGGGAGCGGGCCGGCCGGCGCGGCGGCGCCGGGGGCTCGGCCGGCTCGTCGGCCAGGGGCTCGCCGGCGGCACCGCCGAACAGGCGGTCGCCGATCCGGGCGAACATGTGGGAGAGGCCGCCCGGCCGCGGCTCGACCGGCGTCAGGTCGGGCATGACCGGCTCCGGCTCGGCCCTGAAGGCGACCTCGTCGCTGCCGTCCGCCGCAGCCTGGCGCAGGCGCCGGTTGCGCCGGCTCTCCTCGAGCGCCTCTCTGGAGTAGGCGGTGCCGGCCTGGGCGGCGCCGCCGATCCGGCGGCCGAGCCAGAGCGAGCCGCGGCCGAACCGGCCCATCGCCCAGGCGCCCTCGTGCCAGCGCAGCCCGAGTGCCGCGATACCGCAGAGCAGGGCGGCACCGCCGGTCACCCAGCCATAGAGATGGCCCGGGATGTGCTGGGCCAGATAGAGGAACTCGAAATCGCCGACGACACCGCCCTGGCCTGTCCGGAAGGGCCAGTCGGCCACCACGGGATCGGGCAGGCCGGCGAGGAAGGCGGCGGTCGCGAGCAGGG
>CAZGUW010000019.1:2054-9788 GCA_964528705.1 uncultured Geminicoccaceae bacterium | reverse complement strand
GCGGCAGGGCGACGAGCGGCAGCCAGGGCTGGGCGACCTGCCGGTTGGCGGCCATCCGCACCCCCCAGCACAAGGCGACCAGCGGCACCAGCCAGACGGCCCGCCCGAACGTCTGGAAGAGGAGGTCGGCGAGGATGGCGCCGACCGCACCGGCCGGGTTGCTGACCGCCCTGCCTGTCGCCTGGTTGAAGGAGGGGTCTTCGGGATGGAAGCCGAACAGCGCCAGGGCGAGATACCCCGCGAGCGCCAGCAGGACGAGACCGGTGGTGCGCCGGCCGAACCCTCTCAGCCAGTCGCCCAGCGGGGTCCGCTCGTCGCTCTCGAAGTAGGATGTAGCCATGCGCGCGTTTCTCTCCGTCGCTGCGTTCGTCGTTTCAGGCAATCACGGCGCGAAGCCGGTCGAGGGCCGGGCCCAGCACCTCGGGCTCGTGGACGAGGGCGACGCGCAGGTAGCGCGTGCCCGGATCGGTGGCGGCGTCCGGGGCGGGCTCTCTCGCGTCGCCCCGGGCGGTCAGGTAGGCGCCCGGCAGCACCCTGACATGCGCCTGGCGCCAGAGCTCGACGGCCGCCGCCTCGCCGTCGCCGACGTCGAGCCAGAGGAAGAAGCCGCCGGGCGGGCGGTAGAAGCCGGCGAGGCCGGCGAGCGCCCGCTCGGCCAGGTCGAACTTCGCCCGATAGGCCCGGCGGTTGGCCTCGACATGGGCATCGTCGTCCCAGAGCGCTGCCGCCGCGGCCAGCACGGGCATGGGCTGCACGGCGGCGCCGTAGGCGCGCAGGCGGAGGAACTGGGCGAGGAAATCGGGATCACCGGCAATGAAGCCGCTGCGCAGCCCGGCAGCGCTCGACCGCTTGCTGAGCGAGTGCATGACGACGAGATGGTCGAGCGACCCGCCAGCAGCGGCGGCCGCCTCGAGGGCGCTCGGCGGCGGCTCCCGGTCGTAGATCTCGGCGTAGCACTCGTCGACGACCAGGATGAAATCGTGCCGGCGGGCCAGCTCGAGCGCCCTTGCCAGATAGGCACGGTCGGCCACCATGCCCTGCGGGTTGGCGGGCGAGCAGATGTAGCAGACGGTGGCGCGCGCCAGGTCCGCCTCGGCGACGGCATCGAGATCCGGCAGGAAGCCGGTCGAGGCGCTCGCCGGCATGAGCACGGGCTCGGCACCGGCGAGCACGGCGGCACCGAGATAGACCGAGTAGAGCGGATTCGGGACCAGCACCGCCGGCCGCCGGCCGGGCCCGTCCGCATCGGTCGCCGCCGTGGCGACGAGGAAGAGCGCCTCCTTCGTGCCGGCCACCGGCAGGATGTGGCGGTCGGGCTCGAGCCAGCCCCCGGGCAGCGCGAAACGGCGCTCCAGCCAGCGGGTCGCCGCGGCGCGGAAGGCCGGGGTGCCGGCGGGCGGCGGGTAGCGGTTCCAGAGACCGGCATTGGCCGCGAGCGTGGCGGCGAGCAGCGGCGGCGGGGCATGCTGCGGCTCACCGAGGGCGAGGTCGGCGAGCGGCAGGTCGGCCGGCGGGCCGCTCCGCGCGAGCAGGGCTGCCAGCCGGCGAAAAGGAAATTCGCTGAGCGCCGCGAAGCGCTGGTTCCACATGGTCGAGGTTCTTGCCCGCCTGGCTGGCCCGGCAGTTCGACACCGCCAGCAACGCTATTGGATACGCCCATCTCGGTCCCTGTCCGGCATGCGCTGGACATGGCTTGTACCCATACCTTAACACTGAGGGGCAACAGCTTCAACTTGCGTATGATTCGGTGAGCAAGGGCCGCTCCACGGCGGGGCGGATGACGGCGGGCATCGAAAGCGCTACCATGCTTGGACCCGTCGACCGACCGCCGTCTTGAGGGCCTCATGCGCGCCATCCCGATCGTTCTCTTCCTGCTGCTCCTGGCCGGGAACGCGCGTGGCGAGCTGGCCGATGGGCTGGCGGGCTCCTGGCGCGGCTCGCTGCAGATCGCCGGTGCCGAAGCGGACGCCGAGCTGCCTGTCAACGCGCGGCTCGCGGCGACCCGCGAGGGCTTCGAGATCGCGATCAACGCACCGGGCGCCAAGCCGCTCGACGCGACGATGGTGCCGGGCCCGGCGCCGGACGTATTCGAAGTCGAGGCGGAGGGCGGCCTCTTCGGCTTCCTCGCGGATGGCGACGATCGGTCCGTGCTGGACGGGCGCCCGCTGCTCTGGGCGCGGCGGGCCGCGGAGAGCCTCGTCGTCTATCGGCTGCAGATCGTCGAGGACGGCGGCTTCGAGCTCCTGCACATCGTCCTCACGCCGGCGGCGGAACGCCTCGAGGTGACCGTCGAGCGGCGCCTCGACGGGGTCTCCGAGCCGGGTCTGCACGGTTTTCTGGACAGGCGGAGCTGAGCCGATGACGCGTTTATGCCGTCATCTGGTCTGCCGTCATCTGGCACTCATCGTCCTGCTCTGCCTGGCGGCCCTGCCCGGCACCGCGTCGGCCCAGTCGCTCAGCGACTATTTCGGCGTCTTCGTCGGTCGCGCCGAGGTCCGGGACACCGGCGACGGGCTGGTCGAGACGCGCGACATGGACATCGAGATCGAGCCGTTTCGCCGCAAGGGCTTTCGCCTGCGCTGGACCAACGTCACGCTGGTCGACGGCCGTCGCGACGTGCCGGGCGTCAAGCGCCGGGTGAACGAAGTGATCTTCGAGCCATTCGACGGCAGCGGCCTCTATGTCGAGGCGGCGGTCGCCAACCTCTTCCAGCGGCAGGAGGAGATGTCACCGGTGGCGGGCGATCCGGTCCGCTGGGCGAAGCTCGATGAGAACGGCATGCACGTCTTTTCCTTCGCCATCCTGGAGGATGGCCAGTACGAGTTGCAGACCTACACCCGCCGGCTGGTCGACGGCGGGCTCGAGCTCCTGTTCGAGCGCGTGGTCGACGGCCAGGTGCTGCGGCGCATCGACGGGCGGGCGGTTCGTGCGGACTGACCGGCGCCGGGCGCTCGCCGGGGCGGCGGCCCTGCTCGGCCTCGGCACGGCACCGGCGCTCGGCCAGGACATGCGGCTCTTCCGCATCGGCACGGGCGGGATCTTCGGCACCTACTATCCCATCGGCGGGATGATCGCGACGATCATCAGCCAGCCCACGGGGGCCCGGGCCTGCGACGACGGCGGCTCGTGCGGCGTGCCCGGGCTCGCGGCCCTCGTCCAGTCCTCGAACGGCTCGGTCGACAATATCGACGGCATCGCCGACGGCCGCATCGAGAGCGGCTTCGTGCAGAGCGACGTTGCCTTCTTCGCCCAGACCGGCACCGGTGCCTTCGCCGGCCGCCGGCCGGTCGAGAGCCTGCGCCTGCTGGCCAGCCTCTATGTCGAGAGCGTGCACCTGGTGGTGGCAGCCGAGAGCGGCATCGAGGGCATCGGCGACCTGCGCGGCCGGCGGGTCAGCCTCGACAGCATGGGCTCGGGCACGCAGATCGATGCGCTGCTGCTGCTCGAGGGTCACGACCTGACGACCGACGACATCGTCGCCTACCATGCGAAGCCCGAGCAGGCGGTCCGTCTGATGGCCCAGGGTGCGCTCGACGCCTTCTTCATCGTCGGCGGCTATCCGATCCCTTCGGTGGTCGAGGCGACCAGCGAGCTCGGCGCCCGCCTCGCACCGATCGACGGCGAGGCGACGACCGACCTGATCGCGACCTATCCTTTCTTCTCGCGGGACGTGATCCCGGGCGACGTCTATCCCGGGGTCGGCCCGACGCCGACGCTCGCCGTGGTCGCCCAGTGGCTGGTGGACGCGCGGCTCGACGAGACGCTGGCCCACGACATCTGCAGCGCCCTCTGGCACCCGACGGCACGCGTCCTGCTCGACGCCGGCCACGAGAAGGCCCGGCAGATCACGCTCGAATCGGCGCTCGACGGCGCCGCCATCCCCCTGCATCCCGGGGCAGAGCGCTACTACCGCGAGGTCGGGCTGCTGCCGCCGCACGGCTGAGCCCGGCGCTCCGGGTCGTTCAACGCCGGCTGATGGCGGCGACCTGCAGGCCGAAATGCCGCTCGCCGTTGCGGGTCGTCCGCCGATAGCTGAAGAACTCGTCCGCCTCGGCGCAGGTGTCGCGGTCGAGCCTGTCGACCGTGCCGATCCCGGCCCGGGCCAGGCGATCGGCGCAGAAGCCGGCGAGATCGAAATGCCGCCCGCCGCCCGCGACGGGTTCGAAGAAGCGGCGGCTCCGGGGCTCCGCCTCGAGGAACGCCTGCTCGAACTCGGCGCCCACCTCATAAGATGCGACGGCGATGCAGGGGCCGATGGCGGCCACCGTTCGGGCAGGCATGGCGCCGAGCTCGCGCATGGCGGCGACGGTCGCCTCGAGGATGCCGTCCCTGGCGCCGCGCCACCCGGCATGGGCGGCGGCGACGACGCCGGCCACCGGATCGGCGAACAGGACCGGTGCGCAGTCGGCCGTGGTGACGCCGAGAACCAGCCCCGCCCTGGCCGTCGCCAGGGCGTCGGCCTCCGGCGGGTCCATGGGATCGAAGGCGGCCTCGACGATGGCGCAATGCGTGCCATGCACCTGCCGGGCGATCAGCAGCGGCCGATCCGTGTGCCCGAGCGCCGCCACGGCGCGGCGGCGGTTCTCCAGCGCGTTCGCCGTGTCGTCGGCATTGCGGAGCGAGACGTTGAGGCTGGCGAACGGCCCCTCGCTGACACCGCCGCGCCGGCCGAGAAAGCCGTGCGCGACCCCGTCGAGCCCGCTTAGCGCTGCCGCCTCGAGCTTCATGGTGCCACCGTCACGGGCGGGTTCGCCTCGGCCGGCACGAAGCCGGCGGGCGGGTCGTTATCCCGATCGGCGCCCCGGCAGGCGCCCCAGCCGTCGATGGCGAGGACCTGGAAGAGCTCGCCCATGGCGTCGGGCGCCGTCAGCCGCGCATGGCCGTGGCGCAGGCCCGCCGCGGCGGTGGGCGTTGCCCCGGCGAGCAGGCGCTCGAGGCGGAGGTCGATGCCGAGCCGCTCGAGGAAGCGGCCCTGCGGCACGGGGCCGAAGACGAGGGGGCCAGCCGACGCGGCGATGGCGACGAGCGGGCCGAACGCGACCCGCGCGGTGAGATCGACCTCGCCCGGCCGGGTCAGCGGGTCGACCTTCCGGTGGCGGCTCACCGCCTGCAGCGTGCTGCCGGGTGCCGGATCGCGCTCGCCATAATCGATGACCAGCGCCAGGCCGCCCTGGCCGGCGAGGCGCTCGGCGATCTCGGCCACCGCCGCCTCGCGCGCCGGGCTGAGCTCGAGAACACTGCCGATCGGGGCTGCGGGCAGCCGGAGGCCGAGCGGCGAGAGCCTCGGGTCGGGGGCGAAGGCGAGCCGCCCTTCGGCGTCGAGGCCGAGCCGGATCTCGTGCCAGCCATCCTCGAGGTGGATCACCTGGCGGATCGGCAGGGCGTCGAGGAACTCGTTGGCGACGATCAGCAGCGGCCGGTCGGCCGGCACGTCGCCGAGCGCCGCGTGCCAGGCGAGACGGGGCACGGCACCGAGCCGATCCGCCTGGCGCCGGCGGAGATGCGGGCTCGTCTCGACGAGATGCACGTCGAGCGCGGCATGGAAGCCGGGGACCAGGGCAGTTGCCCGCCAGAGATCGGCGAGCAGCGTGCCGTTGCCGGGACCGAGCTCGACCAGCCGGGCCGGCGGGCCGCCCGCCTGCTGCCAGGCGGCGGCCAGCACAGCACCGATGAGCTCGCCGAAGAGCTGCGACGCCTCGGGCGCGGTGACGAAGTCGCCGCCGGCGCCGAGCTCCGCCCGGGATGCATAATAGCCATGCTTGGGGTGGCCGAGGGCCAGAGCCATGAAGGTGGCGACGTCGATGGGCCCGTGCGCCTCGATCAGCCCGGCGAGCTCGCGCCCGAGCGGGCTCGTCGCGTCGACAGCGGCCTCCCCCGGCGGAGCGGCAGCGACCGTCACGGCGCCACCCGCCGCCTGCCGTCCCGCCAGCTCCAGACGATCAGCACGAGGCCGAGCAGGATCATCGGCAGTGACAGGAGCTGGCCCATGGTGATGAAGCCGAAGAGCAGGCCGAGATGCGCGTCCGGCTCGCGGAAGAACTCGACGAAGGCCCGGCAGAGCCCGTAGCCGAGGAGGAAGGTGCCGCCGAGCCGGCCGGCGGTCCCGGGATCGCGGGCGCCGCGCGCCATGACCTGCAGCACGACGAAGAGCAGGACACCCTCGAGCGCCGCCTCGTAGAGCTGGCTCGGATGGCGCGGCATGGGCCCGGCATTCGGGAAGACGACGCCCCACGGCACGTCGGTCGGCCGTCCCCAGAGCTCGGCATTGATGAAGTTGGCGAGCCTGCCGAAGAAGAGCCCGATGGGCGCCACCACGGCGACCGCATCACCGACCTCGAGGGCCGGGATGCCACGGCTGCGGGCGAAGAGCCAGCAGGCGACGAGGACGCCGACGAGACCGCCGTGGAACGACATGCCGCCCTGCCAGACCGCCAGGATCTGCAGCGGGTTCGCGAGATAGTAGAGCGGGTGGTAGAAGAGGACGAAGCCGAGCCGGCCGCCGAGGATGACGCCCAGCGTCGCGAAGAAGAGAAGGTCGTCGATCTGTGCCGGCGTCATCGTCCAGCCGGGCCGGGCGACCATCCGCTTGAGCAGCTGCCAGCCGCCCAGGAGCCCGGCGATGTAGGCGAGCGCGTACCAGCGGATCGCGAAGGGTCCGAGCTGGATCAGCACCGGGTCGAAGGCCGGGAACGGGATCGCCAATAGCGACAAGATGAACGTCTCCAGCTAAATTAGGAGGTTAGTGCCCGCGCAGCTCTCGAGGCTCTGATAGTGGCTCCCGGCGCCCGCGACAAGCCGGCGCCGCGGGCGTCGCCGGGCTTGTTCCACGGCCGCCGATGCCCGATATTCGACGTACCGGCTCGATGGCGACGCCGTGCTCGATGGAGGTCCCGATGCAGACCGAGAACCGCCTGTTCGACGATCTGGCCCGCGTTGCGAGTGGTGCAATCAACACGCTGGGCGGCGTGCGCGAGGAAATCGAGCTGCGCGTCAAGGAGCGGCTGGAGCGGCTCGCCGGCGAGATGGACCTGGTCACGCGCGAGGAGTTCGATGCCGTGCAGGCGATGGCCGCGAAGGCCCGGGCCGAGCAGGAAGCCCTCAAGGCGCGTCTCGATCGCCTCGAGGCGAAGCTCGCCGCGCTCGAGACGGAGGAAGCTGCGCCGAAGGCCGCGACACGCCCGAAACGACGGGCCGCCGGGTCGGACGCGGCTTCCGAGGCGGGCTCGGCCGGCTGATCGATCCACTTCCCCACCCGCCTTGTCAGTCCCCCATGCTTTTGGCAGGGTCCGACCGGATGGTCAGGTGATCCGTTCGCTGTCCGTCCGGCATGCCCGGCCGCCCGGTCGTTCCACACGATCGGCGGCGGCGCGGACTGCCCCGCCTTTGGAGTGCACCTTCGTGACGACTCTCCTTTCCGAATTCGCCGTACCGCCCCGCAACCCGCTCGAGCTGGTCGAGAAGATGGCCGTCGCCAATGACTGGCCGTTCCATCGCCAGAGCGACGAGGAGCTGGCCGCCGAGATCAGCGGCCAGTGGTGCCACTACAAGCTGTGGTTCGCCTGGCACCCCGAGATGGGCGTGCTGCATCTGTCCTGCGCCCTCGACATGAAGGTCCCGGCCAAGAAGCGGCCGGACTTCTATCACGTCCTCGCGATCGCCAACGAGAAGCTGTGGGTCGGGCATTTCGAGATCTGGCCGGACGAGGACCTGCCGGTCTTCCGAACGGCCGAGGGC
>CAZGUW010000019.1:0-2044 GCA_964528705.1 uncultured Geminicoccaceae bacterium | reverse complement strand
TGGCTCGGGCATTTCGACGTCTGCTCCGACGAGAAGGTGCCCATGTTCCGCCAGACCATCCTGCTGCGCGGCATCCGCTGTGCCAGCGTCGAGCAGATCGAGGATCTGGTGGAGATCGCCCTCAACGAGTGCGAGCGCTTCTACCCGGCCTTCCAGTTCGTCCTCTGGGGCGGCAAGGAGCCGCAGGAGGCGATCCTCGCCGCCATGCTGGAAACCGAAGGCGAAGCCTGATGGCGGGCATTCCCGGCCCGCTGCTCCTGGTCGGCGGCGGGCGGATGGGCGAGGCGCTGCTCGGCGGCTGGCTGCGGCAGGGCCTGGAAACGGGCGCCGCCACCGTGGTCGAGCCCGATTCCGGCCGTGCCGCGGCGCTGGCCGCGCGTGGCCTGGCCGTCGTGCCGTCCGCCACGGCCCTGCCCGCGGCCTATCGGGCGCGCATCCTCGTCCTCGCGGTCAAACCCCAGGTCATGGCGGACGTCCTGCCGGCGCTGACCGACCGGCTGGCGCCTGACGGCCTCGTCGTCTCCATCGCCGCCGGCAAGCCGCTCGCGGTCTTCGAGGCCGCGTTCGGCGCCGCCACGCCGATCGTCCGGGTGATGCCGAACACGCCGGCAGCGATCGGGCGCGGCATTTCCGCCCTCTTCGCCAACCCGGCGACCAGTGCGGCGAACCGGGCGCTCGCCGAGCAGCTCATGCAGGCGGTGGGCGAGACCCTCTGGCTCGGGGCCGAGGACGAGATGCACGCCGTCACCGCCCTCTCCGGCGGCGGCCCGGCCTATGTCTGCCTCCTGGTCGAGGCGCTGGCCGCGGCCGGCGAGCGGCTGGGCCTCGCCCCCGACCTCGCCATGCGCCTCGCCCGGACCACCGTCGCCGGCTCCGGGTCCCTGCTCGAATCGAGCGACGCGACGGCCGCCGCATTGCGGGAGGCGGTGACCAGCCCGGGCGGCACGACGCGGGCGGCGCTCGACGTGCTGATGCCGGCGGACGGGGGAACCGAAGGCGGTCTCGGCGGTCTGGTCGCCCAGGCCCTCGACCGGGCGGCGGAGCGCTCGCGCCAGCTCGCTTGAGACGACCGGCCCGGAAGAACGCAAGCGAGCGGGAAGCGGATGAGCAGGAAAGCGAAGGCGAAACCACCACCGGACCTCCTGGAGGCGGCCTTCGCGCTGATCGCCGAGGCGGGCTGGCACGGCTTCTCGGCCTCGAGCCTCGCCGAGCGGACCGGTGCCTCGCTCCAGGACATCCACGACCTGCTGCCCACACCCGCCGCCCTCGCCTGCCGGCTCGGCGAGCGGCTCGACCGGGCGATGCTGGCAGTGCCATCGGACGAGCTCCTGGAGCTCAGCCCGCGCGAGCGGCTGTTCGAGCTCCTGATGCGCCGCATCGATGCGCTGGCCCCCTTCAGGCCTGGGCTCGTCCGGCTCCGCGCCGAGGCACGCGCCGAGATCGAGCTCGGGCTCGCCGCTCTCGCGGGCCTCGACCGGATGGCCGGCTGGCTGCTCGATCTCGCCCGTTTGCCGGGCCACGGCCTTCGCGGCCGCCTCGCCCGCCGGGCGCTGATGCTGGCCTATGCGAGGGTCTTCACCGTGTGGCTGAAGGACGATTCGCCCGATCAGGACGCCACGCTCGCCGAGCTCGACAGGCGCCTCGACCAGCTCGAGCGCCTGGCCCGCCTCGGCGACCGGCTGGCCGCCGGGCTCGGCCCGCGCCCGCGCCCCCGTTCGGCCTGAAGCGGCCGTCTTCTCGGCAAACACATTCTTAACCATTGGGCGGTAGAACCGGTGCGCCGCGTGCGTCGAGTCGCGCGTCGGCGGTGCCGAGCGGCACCCCTTGACGCATCCTGAACGACCGAGCTGGAGCAGCGTTCCCATGGCCCTGACGGCAACCACCAACACCACCGCCAACACGGCACTCCGCTATCTCAGTCAGAACAACGACATGGCGGCGAGCTCGCTGGCCAAGCTGTCGAGCGGCTCGCGCATCGTCCGCGCTTCCGACGACGCCGCCTCGCTCGCCATCGGCACCAAGATCAAGGCCGACGTCACCGCCC
>CAZGUW010000018.1:11057-31281 GCA_964528705.1 uncultured Geminicoccaceae bacterium | reverse complement strand
AGAAGGGCGGGCTGCTCGGGCTCGACGCCTTCCTCGCGGGATCGCCCAGCATGCGCATCCCGTTCTTCAACCTGCGGCAGTTCAGATACGATCGGCTCGTCGCGCACTACCAGGGCCTGTTCGGCCCGGATCAGGTCCTGACCCTGCCTTACGAGTGGATCGTCGGCGAGCCGCTGCGCTTCATCGCGGAGCTGCGTCGCTTCCTCGGGATCGAGGGCGAGGTCGAGGCGCCGGGCAGGGAGGTGCTCAATCCGTCGCGCGATGCCGTCGCCCTCGTGTTGATGCGTCGCCTCAACTACCTGCGCCGTGCCGATCCCGTTAACGGCTTCAGCCCGCTCGCGACGAACCTCGGCAGGCGGCTGATCGACAATTTCTGCGCGCGCCTGCAGGGGCCCTTGTTCGAGCCGCTCAGCAGCCGGATTCGCCGGCGCTGGCAGCGCCGGATCGCGGCCACGGTCGAGGGCAGCTATGCCGGGAGCAACCAACGCCTGGCGCAGCTCACCGGCCTGCCGCTGGCGGAGCTGGGGTACGACTGCGGCTCGTCACCGCCGCCCCCCGCCGAAAGCGAGCGGACCAGCACTGTCCGGGAGCGCACGCCTGTCTAGCGCGGGCTGCATGGCGAAATTGGCGTCGAGTCGCCACATCACCTAGAACGCACAGCACGCCCCTGCGCGCCGCCACCTCAGCAGCCGGATCCCATGCGCGACGTCTTTCGCATCTTCATGAGCTCCTCGGGCATGGTCAAATGGACCGTGCTGGCGGCGCTCATCCTCGCCACCATGGCGGAAGGCATCGGTCTCGCCAGCATGCTGCCGGCCGTGACGCTCGCCTTCGGCGAGAACGACACGACCGGCATCGGCCAGGCCGTGACCGACGGCCTCGCCTGGCTCGGCCTGCCGGCCAGCCTGCCGATGCTGCTCGCGGTCATCGTCATCGGCATGTTGGTGAAGGCGCTCCTGGTGATCGTCGCCATGTACCATGTGAGCGCCGTAGTGGCCGCCGTCGCGTCCCGCGTGCGGATCGCCCTGGTCACTGCCCTCCTCAATGTCCGCTGGCCCTATTTCACCCGCCACCCGGTCGGCCGGCTGGCGAATTCGGTCAGCCTCGATTCCACCCGCGCCGGCGACGCCTACCTGGTCGCCACCACCTATCTGGCGACCGTCTTCCAGGCCGCCATCACCCTCGTGGTGGCGCTGCTCGTCTCCTGGAAGGTGGCCCTGATCGGGCTCTTGGTGGGTGCGCTCATCGCCGCCATCCTCCTGCCGCTGGTCAGGATGGCGAAGCGCGCCGGGGTGAAGCAGCGCCAGCGCACCGAGGACATCGTCACGCTCCTCTCGGACACGCTCTCGAACATCAAGCCATTGAAGGCCATGTCGCGGCAGGCGCAGTTCGCCGCCTTCTTCTCGAGACGCACCGGCAAGCTGCGCAACGCTCTGCAGCAGGAGGCGATGAGCCGGCACCTGATGAAGAGCCTGCGGGAGCCGATCGTCGCCCTGGCGGTGGCCGGCGCCTTCTACTTCGTCCACTCGAGCGGCGTCGTCGTCCTGCCCGAGCTCCTGGTCATGGGCGTGCTTCTCGCCCGGATCATCAGCACGCTCGGCAAGGTGCAGGAGCTGGAGCAGCGCGCCCAGATCCTGCAGGCTTCCTACTGGTCGGTGCACCAGCTGGTGGCCGAGGCCGAGAACGAGAGCGAGCAGTTCACCGGCACCCGCCAGCCGACCTTCAACGAGGGCTGCGCGCTCGACAGCGTGACCTTCGGCTATGGCGAGAAGCCGGTCATCGAGAACGCCAGCCTGACGATCCCGGCGGGCCGGCTCACCGTCATCACCGGCCCCTCCGGCGTCGGCAAGACGACCATCACCGATCTCCTCCTTGGCCTGCTCACGCCGCAGAGCGGCACGGTGCGCGTCGATGGCGTGCCGCTCCAGGAGCTCGACGTCATGGCCTGGCGGTCGATGCTCGGCTACGTGCCGCAGGAGCTGGCCCTCTTCCACGACAGCGTGCTGGCCAACGTGACCTTGGGCGATCCCGCCTTCGACGCCGCCGCGGCCGAGGAAGCCCTGCGCCTCGCCGGCGCCTGGGATTTCGTGGCAGCCCTGCCGAACGGCATCGAGCAGGTGGTCGGCGAGCGCGGCACCATGCTCTCCGGCGGCCAGCGCCAGCGCATCGCCCTCGCCCGCGCCCTCGTGGTCAAGCCCAAGCTCCTGATCCTCGACGAGGTGACGAGTGCCCTCGATCCCGAGACCGAGGCCGCCATCTGCGCCAATGTGCGGCAGCTGAGCGGCCGGGTCACCATCGTCGCGATCACCCATCGCCCCATCTGGGTGGAGCTGGCCGACCGGGTCTACGAGGTCGGGCCGACCGGCGTTGCGACCAAGGAGGTGGCGCGGGCGGTAGCCTGAGCGCCCAATGGGGCACACCCGCCGCTCGATCGCCGGGCCGGTTGCCGCACCCGGTTGCGGGTGGCGGCCCGCATGCTATCTGTCGGCATGTGCCTGCCGCGGGTTGAACGACCGGACCATGTCGACACTACTGATCCTGGGCTCGAAGCCGGAGCCGGTGCTGCCGCCGCCGGCCCTGATCGACGCTGTCGCCTGCGCCAATGCCTCGGGCCGGTCGGCTCTGCGCCACGGCCTGCCGGACCCGGTCTTCACCGTGATGTCCGCGGTCCTGACCTCCGGCAACAAGCCGGCCAACGACCTGGCGCTCGAGGCGCTGCGCGGCCTGCGCACCGGTCAGCTCTACATCTACCCGCGACCGGAGGCGGAAGGGTCGGCGCTGAAGCGGGCCTGGCGCGAGCTGCGCCGCTACCGGATGCATCCCTGGTACTTCAAGCGTCGGCTGAAGGCACTGGGCTATGGCTTCGACGAGGCCATCGCCTGGTCGCGCGAGCGGTACGACGCCGTGATGCGGGATCTTACCGGTGGCGACCCGCATGTCGCCGGGCTGATGGCGCGAAAGCAGCCCTCGACCGGGGTGATGGCTCTTGCCATCGGCCTCGCCGATGGTCGCTTCGACCGGTTCGTGATGAGCGGGTTCTCCTTCGAGATCACCCACGCTTATGCGCATAACCCCCTGATCGACGAAGCGGGTTCGACCCGCAGCAAGCATACCGACACCGACATCGCTATCCTGCGCTGCCTCGCAGAGCGGCATGCCGGCATCTTCACCACCGAGCCCGCGGTGCACGAGCGCGCCGGCCTGCCCTTCCTTCCGGCACCGCCGGCAAGGCAGGACGACCGCCGCGCGGCGGCGCCGCTCGCTGCCCAAGGAGCCTCCTGAAGCCATGGCCACAGTCGTCGAACCATCCCCCGCCCCTGCCGTTCCGGCCGGCGGCTCCCCGAAGGGTACGGGCATGTTCAACTACGACCACCTCGAGCTGCGCTACGACCCTTTCCCCATCGGTCTGGCCAAGCCCTTGGTCGATGCCGACCGCTATGCCGAGATGCTGGCGAACTATCCCGACCGGGACATGTTCGCCTACCTCGCCAAGGTCGGCCACAAGTACTCGCTCTCCGAGAAGAGCAACCCCAAGGCCTACCACGATTTCGTCCAGTCGAAGCCGATCTGGCGCGACTTCCACGCCATGATCAAGAGCGACGCCTTCATCAAGGGCGTGGTCGACGCCCTGGCGGAGCGGCATGTCGACCTCGGCTATGGCAAGCTGCCGACCCCGGCGCGACGGACGAAGAAGTTCGTGCGCAACCTCATGCGCGGCCGGCTCGACGCCGGGCGGTCGCCGCTCTCGGCACGGTTCGAGTACTCGATGCTGCCGGCGGATGGCGGCTACGTGATCCCGCACTCGGATTCGCCCGGCAAGCTGATCACCATGGTCGTCTCGATCGTCGAGGACGGCGAGTGGGACCCCGCCCTCGGCGGCGGCACCGACATCAACAAGCCGAAAGACCCGGCGCTCACCTACAACGAGCTGAACCGGCAGGCACGCTTCGACGAGATGGACGTGATCGACACTTTCGAGTTCACGCCGAACCAGGGCGTGATCTTCGTCAAGACGTTCAATTCCTGGCACTCGGTGCGACCGATGACCGGCAAGGGCTCGGACGCCATGCGCCGGACGCTGACCATCAACATCGAGAGCTACGACAACTAGGGAGCGGCGGCTGGTCCGCCGGGTCCGCGGGCGGCTCATGGTGGTGAGGTCGACCCTTCTTGCCGTCCTCCTGATCGGCGCCTTGAGCGCATCGAGCAGGGCGGCGGGTGAAGGCGGCGTCATTGCCGGCCTGGCGTGGGACGATGCAGGCTCGCTGGTGCTGGCCAGACTGCAGGAAGTCTGCCGCGACCTGCACATCCATGCTGCGACCAGCGTCCGGTTTCCGCTGGCGCGGCATTCCGAGCAGCATGTGACCTGCGTCGACCTGGAGTTGCCGGCGGGGCGGATCGCCTCCGCCGTCTTCGTCCTCGCCGACGACCGGCTGAAGCTGATCGAGGCACAGGGAGGCGCCGTGCAAACCCTGCTCGGCGACCGCACCGATGCCTCACCCTATCTGGGCTGGCAGGTGTTCGACGGCGGAGAGCGCTTTGCCGATCCCGGGAGCGACACCGTCTGGCTGCTGAGCGAGGAGGCCCTGCATCCGCATCTCTTCCTCTGGCCCGGCCCCGGTTCCGTCGAGGCCACGGATGCCGTTTCCGCCACGCTCCCGGACTTCATACAGTTCGGCGCGGACCTGGCGAGTTCGACGCCGCTCTTCGAGGCAGCCTGTCCGGCAATGGCCATCAGGGAGATCGAGGACGTCTGGCTGCCGCACGGGCCACGAACGCAGACGCAGATCGACTGTCTCGGCGTCGAGTTCGCCGGTTTCCCGCGCAAGCTCGAGGCGGTGTTCGGCGACGGCGTGCTGGAGCTGGTCTGGATCCTGACGGCGAAACCCGAAGAGGAACGGGTCCGGCAGGCCCTGGCTAAAGCCCATGGACCCCCGAGCCATGCTTCGGAAGACTGGGAAGTCTTCGCGGGCGGCCGGATCGCCTTGCGCAAGGACGTGCCGGAAGTGCTGGCGATCTCGGGACGGCTCGCGCCGTACTATGCCGTACAGCTTCTGCAGTAGGAGGACCCGCGGCTCGACTTCCCGAGGCATTCATGGCGAGCTGCATGCGCAAGGGGCGGAAGCGTGACCGGATCGCCCGGCACGGGGCGGGACGATCCGGCAAGCGAGGATTGGTCGGTCAGGCCGCCTGCATCTGGCTCCAGGCTGCGACGACCTTCTCTGCGTCGGGGAGGAAGTGATGCTCGACGTCCCGGGCGCAGGGGATCGGGATGTCGGGGTGCGCAACGCGCTTGGGCGCCGCCTTCAGGACCGAGATGTCGTGCTCGGTGACGCTGGCGATGATCTCGCCCGTCATGCCATAGCTGAGGTAGTCGTCGTCGACGACGATCAGCCGCCCCGTCCTGGCGACGCTGGCACGGATGGCGTCACGATCGAGCGGCACCAGGCTCCTGAGGTCGATCACCTCGGCGCCGACACCCTGCCGCTCGAGCTCGGCTGCCGCCTTCATGGCATTGTGAACCCCCATGCCGATCCCGACGATGGTGACGTCGCCGCCTTCCCGCACGACCTTGGCCTTGCCGATCTCGACCGTGTAGCTCTCCTCGGGGACGTGAACTTCCGCCGCCGCCTCGGTGCCGAGCCAGGCCAGGCCGTGGAGCCGCTTGTCGAAGAGGTACACGACCGGGTTGTCGTCACGGATGGCTGCGGCGAGCAGGCCCTTGGCATCGTGGGCATTGGAAGGCGACACCACCTTCATCCCGGGAAAATGGGCGAACGCGGCATAGGGGCTCTGCGACTGCGTCGCCCCGTCGGCATAGCCGCCGCCGGTGCCGGTCATCAGGACCATCGGCACCTTGATCCTGCCGCCCGAGAGGAAGTGGTGCTTGGCCATAAGGTTGTAGATCGCGTCGTAGCAGACGCCGAAGAAATCGGCGAACATCAGCTCGATCACCGGGCGCATGCCATCCGCCGCAGCGCCGACAGCGGCGCCGACGATGGCGGTTTCGGAGATCGGCGTGTCGCGTACCCGCTGCTCGCCGAATTCATCGAGCAGGCCCTGTGTGTTGCCGTAGAGACTGCCGAACCTGGCGACGTCCTCGCCCATCACGAAGACGCTCGGATCGCGCCGCATCTCCTGGGCGAGCGTTTCGGCGATCGCCTTGCCGCTGGTGAGCAGACGCTCGTTCTTCTGATCCATTCTATCCTCCTCGGGATTCAGGCAGCAAAGACCACGTCGCGCGCGAAATGCGGCGTCGGGTAGCAGCTTTCGAGGGCGAACCGCATCGCGTGCTCGACCTTGGCCACGCATTCGGATTCGATGACATCGAGCTCGTCCGTCCCGGCCACGCCGTCGGCGAGCAGCCTCTCGCGCATCCGCGGGATCGGATCCCTGGCCCGCTGCGCCTCCAGTTCGCCCGCGGGGAGGTAGCTGAAGTCGTCGCCCACAAAATGGCCCTGCAGGCGAAAGGTCTCGATCGCGATCACCGAAGGCCCCCCGCCGGCCCGTGCGCGCGCGATCGCCTCGCCGGCAACCCTGTAGATCTCGTACGGATCGTTGCCCTCGACGTAGTGGCCCGGGACGCCATAGCCGGCCGCCCGGACGCTTTGCCGCTCGACGGAGGTCGAGGCACTCTTCGGGGTCGAGATGCCCCAGCCATTGTCCTCGATGATCGACACGAACGGCAGCTTCCAGACGGCGGCGAGGTTCATGGCCTCGTGCCAGGCGCCCTCGTTGGCACCGCCTTCGCCAATGAAGGAAACGGCGACACCGGGCCTGCCCTGGATGAAACGGCTCAGCGCCGCCCCCACAGCCGGGCCGAGACCCTGCCCGATGATGCCGGAGCAGCTGAAGTTGACCGCCGGATCGATCAGATGCATGTGGCCGCCCATGCCACCGGACAGGCCGGTCTCCTTCCCGAAGATCTCTGCCGCTATCCTGTCGAGGTCGACGCCCTTGGCGATGGCCTCGTGATGCGGGCGGTGCGACCCCGTGACCACGTCCTCGGCGGTCAGATGCGCACAGACACCCACGGCGACCGGTTCCTGCCCGTCGCTGCGATGCATCTCACCGGGCAGCGGGCCCTTGGCGAAATCCATCCTGGGCTGCTTGCCCTCCATGTAGATCTTCCCGATGGCCTCGTCGAACCGACGGCTCGTGACCATCATCCGATACATCCAGAGCTGGTCGTCGCGTGACGGCTCCATGGCTCGTTCTCCCTATGCCGTGGTGAACTGCCGACGAGATTATCTCTTTCGATATGGATATAAATGCTGTAGTTGTTCGTTCAGAATTTGGTTTTTGGATATAAAAACGTGGACACGGACAGCGTCCGCCTCTTCGTCCTGGCGGCGGAAAAGCTCAACATCTCCGCCGCCGGCCGTGAGCTCGGCCTGGCGCCGGCCGTCGCAGGCGCCCGGCTCGCGAAGCTCGAGAAGACACTGGGCGCCGACCTGCTGCACCGCTCGACCCGCAAGGTCTCGCTCTCGGTGGAGGGGGCGGAGTTCCTGCCCTACGCGAGGGAGATCCTCGCCCAGGAGGAAGCCGCGCGGGCGGCGCTCGGCCAGGGACAGGTCACGCCGACCGGCACCTTGCGCTTCGCCGCCCCCAGCACCTTCGCGCAGCTCTACATCATGCCCCTGCTGCCGGTGTTCCTGGCCAAGAACCCCGGCATCGACCTCGACCTCCGCCTGTCGGACACCCAATTCGACATCCTGGAAGGCAGCTTCGATCTGGCGCTGCGCGCCAGCGAGATGGTCGACTCCAGCCTGCGGGGCCGACGCTTCGCGGACGACACGCGCATTCTCTGCGCCGCACCCGGCTACCTTGCCGAGCATGGCACCCCGACCGTGCCGGGAGACCTGCATTGCCATCAGGTGATCGCGTTCCGGAATCAGTCCGAGCGACGGCTGCTTGCTGCCGATGGGCGCAGCGGCTTCTTCGATCCCAGGCGATCCACCTGCCGGATCGTGATGGACGATGGGCACAGCCAGAAGATCGCGACGCTCGCCGGTGCCGGGATCTCGTTGAGCAGCCTCTGGAGCGTCCACCAGGAACTTGTCTCGGGCGACCTCGTGCACGTGCTGCCGGACTACGAGGTCGAGTACGGGTCCGTACTCTGGCTGGTCTATCCCAGGTCGAACGTGCTGACCGCGAAGGTCCGGATCTTCATCGACTTCCTGTTGGACAGGATCGCCCGGGACCCCCGTGGGGCAGGGCCCGATCCGCTCTCAGGCGTCCGAGGCCAGCTTCATGAGCACGAGGCCGCCGGTGATCAGTGCGGCGGCCAGCAGGCGCATGAGCGTCACCTGCTCGCCCAGCACGACGATGCCGACGATGAAAGCACCGAGCGCGCCGATGCCGGTCCAGATCATGTAGGCGGTGCCGAGCGGCAGGACGCGCATGGCGAGCGCCAGGAGGCCGAAGCTGCCGAGCATGGCGACGAGGGTGATGATGCTGGGGCCGAGCCGGCTGAAACCCGCCGACTGCTTCATGAAATAGGCCCAGACGACCTCGAGCAGACCGGCGACGAACAACATGATCCAGGCCATGGTCGGCCCTCCCTTGAAGGACCGGGCCGTCCCGGAATGCTGCCCAAGATGGGGGAGGTCGTGGCCTCGCCTCTCCTATCTGGGTCCGGGGATCAGGCGGGTCAAGCGGCGGCGCGGCAACGGTCAGCGATAGCCGAAGCCGGGATCGAGGCGTTCGGCGACCAGCCGGTCGAGCCGGTCGGCGGTCTCGGGCCTGAGCGCCGAGCGATAGCCGCCGACGCGGCCCTGGCGCACCTGGGCGGTCTCGGCGTCGCCGGCGCGCGTCTGGCCGAGGCGGTCGGAGTTGAAGTAGCCCTCGCGCTCCTTCTGCTGCAGGCTCTGGAAGGAGGCGAAGCGGACGGTCTCGGCGACCTGTTCGGGATCGACGGTTTCACCGATGAAGGCGAGGAGGTCGGCAAAGACGGCCTCGGTGTCGGCGCGGAGATCCTCGTAGCGCAGGAGATGCGCCTGGCGGAGCGTGTGCCGCTGCTCGGCCCAGCGATTGAGGTAGCCGATCATGCGACCGGCACCGAAGGACGGGTCGAGCACGAAGCTGTCGATGTCGAGTTCGCGGGCACCGGGCGGGATCTTCTTGCGGCGCAGCTCGCGCTCGCTGGCCCGGTTCCTGACGTGGAAGAAGAGCGAGACGGCAACGTCGCGCGGGTCGCGCACCAGGAAGACGATCTTCTGGTGCGGAGCGGCATGCACCTTGGGCGGCCCCAGCTCCGGGTAGGGGAAGCGCGTGTCGGGTGCGAAGAAGATCTTCGGTACTTCAGTCTGTTGCCGGTGGAAGTTGTCGCCGTCGATCAGCTCCTTGTCGGAGAGGCCGAAGCGCCGGCTGTAGTAGTTCGAGAGCAGCACGCGCAGCCAGGTCCGGCCGCTCTTGGTGTAGGAGACGACGAGAACGTCGGCGGCGGCGAAGCTCCTGACCCGCTCGGCCGTCAGCCCGCGATCCCGGAAGGTCAGCCACCATTCGCGCAGCAGCGCCCGCATCGGCCGGCCGGCTCAGCCGCGCTTCTCGGAAAAGACGGCTGCCGCCTTGAGGAAGAGCTCCTGCGGGAAGTCGGCGACCGCCCACTGCGGCTCGAGGCCGTAACCGGCGAGCTCGTCGATGCTGCCCCGGAAATAATTGCGCCGCTCGACATAGATCCGCGACCAGCCGGTGTTGACGTCGCGGAAGGGCTCGATGTTGAAGCTCTGCCCCCTGGTGACGCGCGCCATCTCGGCCAGGGCTTGCTGGCGGATCTGCTCCATCTGCTCGAGCGCCAGCACGGTCTGGACGTAGTCGAAGCTGCCGTCGGCGAAGGGCAGCTCGGCGGCCGAGCCGCGCTCGAAGCGGATCCGCTTGAAGCCCGCGGGGTCCGGCAGCGGCTCCGGCGCGAAGTCGCCGAGAAAGTCCGGCAGGGTCGCGTAGCGCTCCTGGAAGCCTTTGGCCGCGCGCTGGCCGGCCTCGGTCAGCTCAAGCCCGGTGAAGGCGATCTCGGGAAAGCGGCAGGCCAGGAGGATGAGGTTGATGCCGTTGCCACAGCCGATCTCGAGGACGGAGCGGGGCTTCGCCAGCTCGATGGCGCGGATCAGCATGAGCTGGCGAAAGCGGGTGCCGCCGACATCGGTGGCGAAGCAGCGGCGGTCCTGCCAGACCCAGGGGATGAAGTCGTTCTTCGGGAACCGGTCGAGGCTGTAGCGGTCGTACTCGGTGCCCGACCAGGATCTCTCGTACTCGTCCAGGATCACCTTCTCGTTGCGCGAGTCACCGGTGAGCCGGCCGAGCAGCTTGCGCCGCAGATACCGCCGGAAGAGCAGGAACTTGCGCCGCCTGGCCTCGCGCAGCCAGGCGCCGGGATCACGACCCGGCTCGGTGAAGGGCTCGAAGAGCCGCCACAACACCGCGTCATCGACCGCAAGAGGGCTGGCGGCTGCCGGAGTGAGCTGCATCTGGGAGTATCTCCCGCACGAGACTGTGCGTCTGAAAGGCGAAAAAGCGCCCTGCCCCCGGCCCCGATTGGCGGGCACGGACCGGGCCGGTTCACGCCGGTCATTGCCAGTGGGTGCGAGTGTTGGTATCGCCCTCCCAGCCGAAGCGCAATGGCGCCGAGCCGGGTCACCTCGATGACGCCGCCGCGTGTGTCCGGCATGTTTCCCGATATCGACCCGTGTGACCGAGGGCAGGCTGAGTGGACCCCCACAGCGACCGGGTGAGACCGCCTCGGATGCATGTACCGAAGGCCAGGCCCGTTCCTTGCCCAAGGGGGGTGCGAGGGTGACCGCTTCCCCGCCCACGCTCGGGCCGTGTGCCCTCCGGCCGGTCACGGAAGCGGCGGTCTGGCTGCATCCGGGCATGGTCAAGACCGCGACCTCGACGCTGCAGCGGCACGTCTTCAGCCACCACCCGAAGATCCACTACCTCGGCCTGCCCTCGCCGACCCCGGAGCTCGAATGGGCGATCCGCCATATCTGCCAGGCGGATTCGACGCATTTCGAGACGGACCGGCTGCAGGACGTGCTGGCCGGCGGTCTCGCCGGCGCCGCGGCCGACGCCCGGCCGCTCATCTCGTATGAGAACTTCGCGCTGCATGAATCGAAGGACAAAGGGCTCGTCGCGGATCGCCTGGCAGCGCTCTTCCCCAATGCCCGCATCCTCTTCACGATCCGCCGGCAGGAGGATCTCGTCACCTCCTGGTACCTGACCAAGCTGCGCGTGCGCATCAAGCGCAAGGCCTACATCCCGTTCGAGGAATGGTACTGGATGGAGGCGCGCGAGCCCTGGAACTCGATCCTCGACGATCTGTGCTTCGACCGCATGATCCGGCGCTACGAGGCTCTGATCGGGACGGAACGGGTCAGCGTCCTGACCTTCGAGGAGTTCATTCTCGAGCCCAATGCCTTCCTGCGTCGGCTCTCCGCGTTCCTCGAGGTGGATGCCGGCGGCTTCTCGGCGATGGTCGCCGGCAAGCGCGAGAATGCCGCCATGTCGAACCGCTATCTCGCGTTCTGGCGGCATGCCAGCCACATCCTGCCGCGCCGCTTCGTCCGCAACTGGTCGCGCAAGCTGACGCTGAAAGGCGGGGCCCGGGCGCGGATCGCGATGCCGGATGCGATCCGCGCGCATGTCCGCGATCTCGTCGCCGCGGACAATGCCGAGCTGGCAGGGCGGCGCGGCGTCGATCTGGCACGCTGGGGCTACACCCTGCCCGGCGAACCGGCGCCCGAGGGTCAGCGATAGCCGTAGGTCGGATCGAGCCGCGCCTCGATCATCCGGTCGAGCGCCTCGACGGTTTCAGGCCTGAGGCTCTCGCGATAGCCGCCGACCCGGCCCGCACGAACCTTGCCGGTCGCCGCGTCATCGGGATCGGCCCGCCCCAGCCGATCCGAGTTGAAATAGCCCTCGCGCTCCTTCTCCTGCATGTTCCGGAAGGCGGCGAAGGCGACGGCCTCGTCCAGCATTTCCGGCGTGGCGTCGAGATCGACGAAGCGGACGAGGCGCTCGAGCTCGCCCCTCGTGTCGGTGCGCAGGTCCTCGTAGCGGATGCGCAGGCTCGCCGGCAGGGCAGCGGCGTCCGTGACCCAGCGGTTGAGGTAGCGGATGACCCGGGGCGCGCCGTGGCTCTCGTCGAGCACGAAGCTGTCGAGATCCGTGTCGCGGGCGGCCAGCGGGATCTTCTTGCGCCTGAGCTCGCGCTCCCCGGCCCGGTGCAGGACGTGATGGTAGAGCGAGACGGCGATGTCCCGCGGGTCGCGCACGAGGAAGACGACCTTCTGCTTCGAGCTCGCCCGCACCTGGGGCGGCCCGAGCTCCGGATAGGGCAGGCAGGTGTCGGGGGCGAAGTGCACGCGCGGCACGCGCGCATCGAAACGGTGCAGGTTATCGCCGTTGAGCAGCTCGCGGTCTGAGAGGTCGAAGCGGCGCGCGTAGACGTTCGAGAGAAGCACGCGAAGCCAGGTTCGCCCGCTCTTGGTGAAGGAGACGAAGAGAACCTCCGCCGCCGCGAAGCGCGCCACCCGCTCGGCCACGAGGCGCGCGTCCTTGCGATCCAGCCACCAGCCGCGCAACGCCTCCAGCATCACTCGCCCATCATCCCTGCGCCGGGCTGTCGCTTGCCGCCCGGGTGCCTTGTCTGCTATCGGCGATCATCGCCCGGGCCATGCCAGACCGGGCAGGACCAGTAGCGGGGACGATCCGTGACCACGCCCAGCACCGCGCCGGCAGCGACCAAGCCCACCGTCTTCATCCACACCAATCATCGCCAGTGGGTGGGGGCCTTGGTATCGGCCTACTCGCTCAAGCGCAACGCCGCCGATCCGGAGGCGTTCGACGTCCGCTATCTGCACACGAAGGACTTCCCGGCACTCCAGGGTCGCGAGGGCCAGCTCTATCTCAGGGGCGGCCGCGAGGTGCCCTGGCACAATGACGACCTGCAGTCGTTCACCCCGCTCCGCTTCGCCCCGCCCGAGGTGATGGGCTATCGCGACCGGGCCTTGCTGATCGACCCCGACGTCTTCGCCGTCGGCGACGTCCTCGAGCTCCTGACGCGCGACATGGAGGGCAAGGCGCTGATGTGCCGCCCGCGCCCGCTGCGCCGGGACGGCAAGGTCGGCGACCTCGCCACCAGCGTCATGCTGATGGACTGCACGAAGCTGACCCACTGGCACCTCGAGAAGGATTTCGGCGAGCTCTTCACCAAGGAGCGCGATTACGCCAAGTGGATCGCGCTCAAGCTCGAGCCGGAGGAGACGATCGGCTTCTTCGAGAACGAGTGGAACGATTTCGACCGGCTGACCGCCCAGACGAAGCTCCTGCACAACACCAAGCGGCAGACCCAGCCCTGGAAGACCGGGCTGCCGCAGGACTTCGTCATGGCCGACAAGTTTCGCTGGTTCCCGCCCAAGGGCTGGCTGCGCCGCGGCCGCCAGCTGCTCTTCGGCTACCACGACTACGGTGGCGCCTACGTGAAGCACCCGGACCCGAACCAGGAGAACTTCTTCTTCGGCCTGGTCAAGGAATGCCTCGAGACCGGCGTCTTCGACGAGGCGCTGCTGCGCGAGGAAATGGCGAGGAACCACATCCGCCACGACGCGCTCGAGCTGGTGGCCAGGGTGCCCGATCTGAAGAGCTGGTTCCCGCAGGGCCTCAAGGCACCGGAGCGCGCCGCCGCCTGAGCGGGCGCCGCCTTGTCGCATATAACGCGACAGCACCGCTCGGGTTGTCGCATATAGCGCGACAGTCGGGCCCGGGTTGTCGCGTATAATGCGACAGTTGCTCCCGGATTGTCGCATATAACGCGACAGCGAACCCGGGATGTCGCGTTATATGCGACAGTTGGCGACGAACGAACCCGCCGAATCGACGATCGAACCCACGGAATCGACCAACGAACCCGCCGAATCGACGATCGAACCCGGGCTTTCGACGAACGAACCCGGGGGCCGGTTCCAGCAATTCCGGGCGTTCGCCCGTCTTTTCGCCGGCGAAGGAACCCGGAAAGCGCGTTTTGCCGAAGGAACCCGCGCCCCTTGACGTGGCTCGCGAAATAGGATAATATTCAGACAGCGTGGACTTGCGGCAGCCGAAGGGGCCGGGCGCCCCTCCCCGGCTCGCGGCCGGGAAGGGGCGGTCGACAGGAGATGCCGCGGGTCAGGCCTGGGCCGGCGGCGTCGCCTCGTGGATGGCGGTCTGGGCGTCCTGCAGGGCAGCGCGCAGCTCCGCCTCCTTGGCGTCGTCGAACGAGCTGCGCATGATCTTGCCGCCGCTGCCCTTGAGCTCGGCCATGACCTTGTCGGTGGTCATCTTGCGGATCAGCAGGAAGAGGGCGGCATTGCCCGAATGCAGCGTCTGCGCCGCTTCCTTCATGAACTGGTCGTTGATGCCGAAGTCGGTGAGCTTGCCGCCGAGCGCTCCACCCGCGGCACCGATGGCCGCACCGGCGAGCGGCATCATGAAGAGCAGGCCGATGAGCGAGCCCCAGAGCACGCCGCCGAGCGCCCCCGACTTCACCGGGCTGATGAGCTGCTTGAGCTTGACCGTGCCGTCCGGCTTCTTGATCGCGACCACGGCGTCGCCGAGCTCGATCAGGTATTCCGTCTGCAGGCTGAGCAGGCGCTGCCGCACCTCCTCGGCCCGCTCCTCGGTCGGGTACTCGATGACCAGTAGATCCGCCATGGCGTCCTGTTCCCTTCTGGTGTGAGAATGGCGTCCTGATAGCACCGGTGAATGACCGTCGCGAGTGAGCGATTGGCCATCTCAGGCATAGACGGCGAGGGCCTCCTCGATGACCCGGCGATCCGGCCCGCCGCGCAGGACGAGGGACAGGAGGAGGCGCGCCTTGAGCCCCGAGAGGTAGCCGGCCGCCAGCACGCCGCGCCCGAGCAGGTCGATCTCCGCACCGGGATAGCCATAAGTGTGCGTGAAGACCGGGCCGGTCATGGCCCGGGACGCGATGACCACCGGCATGGAGCGGGCCAGCTCGCCGACCACGGGTGCCGCTTCGGCATGGACGTGGCCGGCGCCCATGCCTTCGATCACCACGCCTGCATAGCCGAGCCCGCCGAGCGCCTCGAGCAGCCGCGTGTCCTTGCCCATCGGGCACTTGAGGAGCGCCACCGGCGGCAGCCGGCCGGCCACGACCGGCAGGCAGGGGTTGCGCGAAGGCCGGACATAGATGTGCGGGCGGCCCTCGATCATGGTGCCGAGGGGCCCCACAAGTGGTGAGAGAAAGGCCGAGGGCAGTGCCGTGTGCGACTTCTGGACGAAGCGTGCGGCGTGGATGTCGTAGTTGAGCACGGCGAGCGTGCCGAGCCCGCGCGCCTCGGCCGAGGCGGCCACCCGGACGGCGGAGAGCAGATTGGCGGGCCCGTCGGCGCCGGGCGCATCGGCGCCGCGCATGGCGCCCGTGACCACGACCGGCTGGTCGCCATCGACCAGGAGATCGAGGATGAAGGCCGACTCCTCGATCGTGTCGGTGCCCTGGATGACCACCGCACCATCGAAGCCGGCAGCGAAGGCAGCCCGGATCTCGCCGCCCACGGCGACGAGATCCTCGGGCGTCAGGGACGGGCTCGGCAGGCGGAAGGGCGAGCGCGCCTCGATATCGGCCGCATCGGCCAGCGCCGGCACCGAAGCGACCAGCTCCTCCGCACCGAGGCTCGGGGCGATCCCGCCCGTGGCGGCCGGCACCATGGTGATGGTGCCACCGAGCGAGAGGACCAGCAGACGCGGCTTCAAGGTTTCGCCTCCAGGTCGGCGGTCGCGGCGCTCATTGCTGGTCTCCCTGACTTGTTCTTGCTTCGTCAGCCTTCGGGACGCGATGCGAAGAGGTTCAGCCCCATGCGCTCCGAGAGGTACTTGGTCGCGCGCTGCCCCTTGATGCTGTTGCCGGCCTCGTCGAGTGGCGGGGCGAAGGTGCCGAGTCCGCCCTTGCCGGGAGCGATGGTGACGATACCGCCGCTTACCCCGCTCTTGCCGGGCAGGCCGATCTCGTAGAGCCAGTCGCCCGAGCGCTCGTAGAGCCCGGCCGTGGCGAGGGCCGCGAGCACGCGCTTGGCCGTGGTGTGGCCGATGACGCGCTCCCTGGTCACCGGATTGACACCGCCACCAGCGAGGGTCGCTCCCATGACCGCAAGGTCCCGCGCCGTGACCACGAGCGAGCATTGCTTCGTGTAGATGTCGGTGGCGTCCAGCGCGTCGGCATACATGCGGCCATAGCCCTCGAGCAGCTTGGCGATGCCGCGATTGCGAAGGTTGGTCTCGGCCTCGGAGCGGTAGACCTCCTCGTCCAGTTCGAGAGCCCGCCCGGCAAAGCGGGAGAGCCCGTCCCTGATCCATTGCCACTTCGCCTCGGGCGAGTCGCCCGGGGCGAGGCTGGTGGTGGCGATGGCACCGGCATTCACCATCGGGTTCATGGTGCGGTCGCCATTGAGCTCGACCGCCATGACCGAATTGAAGGGCAGGCCGGTGGCGTTCACGCCGATCTTCTCGCGCGCCGGCTCGCAGCCGAGAGCCTCGCTCACCAGCGCGAAGACGAAAGGCTTGGATACGCTCTGGATGGAGAACCCGTGCGCGGCGTCACCGATCTGGTGAACCGCACCGTTCACGCCGACGATGCAGAGGCCGAAGAGGTCACGCGGAACACGAGCCAGAGCCGGGATGTAGTCGGCGACCATGCCCTCGTCGAGGCCGCGGAAGCGCTCAAAGGCTTCGTCCAGGAGCCGAGCGACCAGCTGCGGGTCGGGCAGATGCCCGGTCGAGACGGCCTCGGCGGCGGTGGCCTCGTCAACGTCCACTGGCACGAACATGGAACGCACCCTGATCGTCAAGCCAACGAGCGAGCGCTCACCAGGTCGACGTACACCGCCACTGGGTCAGGTTGCAATCGGTCGAAGACGACAACCAATGCCCGCGGGCGTCGGGTTCGACGCCCGCGGCACCACACGAAAGCCGGTCGTCTCAGGAGCCGACCGGGCTTTCCGGCTTCGGCGGCTCGGCCGGGCGCGGGGTCGAAGCCGGCACCGCCGGCCCATCGAGCATGGCGATCGAGCCGGTGAGCCGGCCGCCACGCTCGACCTCGAGCTCGCCGTAGCGAATCGAGCCGTCGACCCGGCCGGTGCCGCGCACCAGGAGGCGGCCGCTGACGGTCAGCTCACCCTCGTAGACACCGCTGATCACGGCTTCCTCGACGGAGGCCTTGCCGTTGGTGAAGCGGCCGCTCTCGGCGATCTCGATCGCGCGCGTTTCCTTGAGCGTGACCTGGACGTTGCCCTCGACGACGAGCAGGTCGCACGACGTGATGTCGCCACTCAGGCTGAGCCCCTGGCCGACGATGAGGCGCTTGCCGACCTGCTCCGCCGGAGCGGCAGCCGCCGCTGTCCTTGCCGGTGGCGGGGGTGACTTGGCCGCCGGCGGCGCCGGGGGGGCGGGCATGGCCCCGCGCGAAGGCAAGGGTGGGATAGGCTCGTCGTCTTTCTTGCGGAACATGGGACGGGGTCTCCCCGAGGGTGGTGATGCCGGCTATGCACTGCCCTTGTATCAACTGGCCGCGGAGATACCAACCTCCGTGCGGCAACCCGCCGAAGCGGTCAACCGCCGGGATAGGCTCCGAGCTCGGCAGCCAACCGCCGCGTGATCGCGAGCCCGAACGTCGAGGGCAGCATCGCCGGGTCGCGGTCGACGACGGCTGCGGGATCGAGGCCGAGACGGGCGGCCACCAGACGCTTTCCATAGCAGAGCAGCGAGGCGATCGACTGCATGACGAAGGTGATCGCCGGCAGGATCTCCCGGTAGAGCGCCTCCGCCTCGGCCTCCCGGCCGTCCCGCATGGCCTCGAGGATCCGCACCTGGACGTCGAAGCAGTCCGGCGCCGGGATCATGCCGACGCAACCGGCGCGGAGATTGTCGGTAAGCTCCAGCCCGCCCCGGCCGTTCAGGATACGGAACCGGCCCTCGGTGCTGCGGACCATGGCCTCGATCTCGACCGCCGACGCCTCGCCCTTGAGCAGAGTGACGTTGGGGTGCTGGCGGCCGAGCTCGGCGAGGCTATCGGGTGAGAGGCCCACGCCCAGATACTGCGGCGCATTCTGGATGGCGACCGGCACCGGTGCGGCATCGGCGACCCGCCCAAAGAAGCGCAGGAGGTCGGCCTCGGCGAGGTCCGCAATGGCCGGCGGCTGGAGGATGACCCAGTCGGCCCCGGCCGCCGCGGCCTCGCGGACGAAGGCGCCCTGCTCCTCGACGGTGCGGCCGAACACGGTGACGGCGAGCGGCACGCGGCCCCGCAGCGCGGTCGCGACCAGCTCGAGCACCTCCTGCCGTTCCTCCGGCCGCAGCTTACCGACCTCGGTTGCCAGGCCGAGACAGGCGAGCCCGTGGGCACCGCCCGCGACGCAGACCTCGACCTGCCGCTGCATCAATGCCCGATCGATCCGGCCGCGCTCGTCGAAGAACGCATAGACGATAGGATAGATACCCCCTACAGCCTCGCCAGCAGACACGTCCCCTCCCTTCGATGCCATATGGGCACCCATGCCGAAGAACCCCCTCGTGCCGGGATCCGCTGCCTTTGTGGCACTGATCGCCGCGGTCCTCACCATGTCGGCGATGACCATCGACATCAACCTCCCGGCCATTCCGGCGACGGCACTCGCCTTCGACACGTCCGAGACCCAGGCGCAGCTCAGCGTCTCGCTCTTCTTTCTCGGCTTTGCCGTCGGCCAGGCCTTCTTCGGCCCGTTCGCCGACCGCTTCGGGCGGCGGCCGCTGCTGATCGGCGGGATCCTCGCCTATCTCGCGGCGACGCTCGCCTGTGCCTCGGCGACCAGCATCGAGCTGCTGCTGACGGCCCGCCTGCTGCAGGGCCTGGCCGCCGCCTCCGGGCCGATCCTCGGCCGGGCGGTCATTCGCGACCGTTTCGAGGGTCCGGAAATGGCACGGGTCATGTCGTTCGTCATGGCCGCCTTCGTCATGGCGCCGATCATCGCGCCCTCGATCGGTGCGTTGATCCTCGGCGTCGCCTCGTGGCGCTGGATCTTCGGGTTTCTCGCCTGCTACGGCACGGTGCTGCTGGTGCTCGTGATCACCCGGCTCGACGAGAGCCTCGCCCAGCCCGATCTCCAGGCCCTGCGTCCCGGACGCATCGTCGGCGCCTATCGTGCCGTGCTCGGCGACCCGGTGTCCCGCCGGTTCGGTGCCCTTTCCGTGCTCGGCCTCGCCATGCTGATCAGCTACCTGATCAGTGCGGCACCCATTTTCATGACGGCCTATGGCATGACCCCCTCGGCCTTCGGCGTGATCTTCGCGGCGATTGCCGTCTGCTCGGCGATCGGCAGCCTCCTCAATACCCGCCTGGTCCGCCGCTACCCGCTTGAGACGCCCATCCGCCTCGCTTTCGCCGGTGCGGCGACGGCCATGGCGCTGGCGTTCGGCCTGGCCCAGACCGGGCTGGGTGGCGCCTACGCCCTCGTGCCGCTCTTCGGGCTCTTCTTCCTCTGCTTCAGCGTGATCGTGCCCAATGCCACGGCCCTTGCGATGCGACCGCACGCGCGCATCGCCGGTGCGGCGACCTCGGTGCTGGGCGTGGGGCAAAGCGTGATCCCGGCGATCATCGGCACCTTCGTGGCGACCCTCCATGACGGCACGGCGCGGCCGGCGATCCTGACCATGCTGGCCCTCGCCCTCACCGGCCTCTGGCTGGCGCGCCGGCCGGCGGCTCAGGCGACCAGCACGCCCTCGTGACGCAGGAGCCAGGCCTTGCGCTCGAGGCCGCCGCCATAGCCGACCAGGCGACCATCCGCGCCGATCACCCGGTGGCAGGGCAGGACCAGCGAGATCGGGTTGCGGCCATTGGCGGCGCCGACGGCACGCACCGCCTTCGGCCGGCCGATGGACGCGGCGAGCCGCGCGTAGGACCAGGTGGTGCCGCAATCGATCTGCCGCAGCGCCTGCCAGACGGTCGTCTCGAAATCGCCGCCTGCCACATGCACGGCAAGCCCGTCCAGAGCCGTGACCTCACCCGCGAAATAGGCGACAACGGCGCGGGCGAAGCTCGACGGCGTGGTGGCAGCGACCGACGCGGTCGTCGCCTCGGGCCAGCGATCGGCCAGCCGGTCGTCGAACTCGATCCGGTGCAATGCCCGGCCGTCATGGGCCAGCACGACATCGCCGATCGGCGACGGCACGCGCTCGATAGTCAGCCGGGGTTCGGTGC
>CAZGUW010000018.1:2744-11047 GCA_964528705.1 uncultured Geminicoccaceae bacterium | reverse complement strand
CGACCATGCCGCCATTATGGCCAGCACGGGCGCGAGGCGCTAGAAAGCGCGCGCACCAGCCAACGGAATTGTCCATGTCATGCCTCGACGCCTCCGCCCGGGGGGTCTTCATCATCGCCGCCACGCCGTTCAGGGAGGACGGAGCGCTCGACCTCGCCGCCACCGACCGCCTGATCGAGTTCTATCTCGAGAAGGGCGTGGACGGCATGACGATCCTGGGTGTCATGGGCGAAGCACCCAAGCTCACCGACGAGGAGGCCAGGACGTTCGCGCGGCATGTGCTCGGCCGCGTCGCCGGGCGGGTGCCGGTGGTCGTCGGCGCCTCGGCGCCGGGCTTCGCGGCGATGCGCTCGCTCGCCGACGCGGTGATGGACGACGGTGCCGCCGGCGTGATGGTGCAGCCGCCGGCGAGCTCGGCCAAAGGCGACGACGCGGTGCTCGGCTATTGCCGCAAGGTAGCGGAGACACTGGGCGAAGCGACGCCCTGGGTGCTGCAGGACTTCCCGCTCCTGGCATCGGTGCCGATGAGCGCCGGGCTGATCCGGCGGATCATCGACGACTGCCCGAACGCGGTGATGCTCAAGCACGAGGACTGGCCGGGACTGGACAAGCTCGCCGCCGTCCGCGCCGCCGAAGCGAAAGGCAAGCGGCGCATCTCCATCCTCACCGGCAATGGCGGCGTCTTCCTGCCGTTCGAGCTCGAGCGGGGTGCCGACGGGGCGATGACCGGCTTCGCCTATCCGGAGATGCTGGTCGGAGTCTGCCGGCTCTTTGAGCAGGGCGAGCGCGAGGCGATGCTCGATCTCTTCGATTGCTACCTGCCGCTGGTCCGCTACGAGCAACAGCCGGGCCTGGGCCTCGCAGCCCGCAAATACGTGCTCTGGCGGCGAGGTGCCCTCGCCTGCCCGGCGACCCGCGACCCGGCTCCGAAGCTGTCCACCGCTGCCATGGCCGAGCTCGACTGGCTGATGCGGCGGCTCGAAAATTCCCTTGACCAGAGCTCGAAGGAAAGCATGGCATGAAGCTCGCACTGCAGGCGTTCGACCCGGCGGCCTTCGCCGCCTTCGGCAGCGTGGTCGAGCCGCCCGCGCCAAAGGGCAATGCCGATCTCCTGGCCCATCTCGGCGAGGGCGGGCCGGGAACGGCCATCTGCGTGAAGCTCGACACGCATCCTGCCGGATCACTGCCGCTGCAGGCACCCAGGATGGAGAGCCATCCCCTGACCGAGCAGCTTTTCCTGCCGATCGGGCCCGCCCGCTACGCCATCGGTGCTGCCCTGCCCGGGCCGGACGGCGCTCCCGATCTCGCCACGCTCAAGGGCTTTCTCGTCAGCGGCGGCACCGGCATCTGCTACCGGCGCGGGGTGTGGCACCTGCCGATCACCATTCTCGACCACGCCAGCACGTTTCTCATGATGATGGCGGCGACCGGCGACGCTTCGATCGACACCGCCTGGGCCGAGCTGGCGACGCCGCTCGACGTCGCACCTGCCTGATCAGAGGTCCCTGGCGAAGTGCTCGACATAGAGATCGATGGCGTGCTGGCGGTCCATCCCGGCGAACTCCCGTCTGGCCAGCCAGCCCGCCCAGACGATCTCGCGCCGGTCGACCTCGGGTGCCGGCATCGACGGCAGCTCGAGCTTGAAGAAGGTGACGAAGTGGGTCCGGTCGTGCGCGCTGTACTCGAGCTCGCCGAGCTCGACGAAGGCATCGGCCGGGAAATCGAGCCCGACCTCCTCGCGCAGCTCGCGCCGCGCCGCTTCACGCGGGGTCTCGCCCCGGTTCGTCCCGCCGCCCGGCAGGCTGAGGCCGGAGCGGTACGACTCGCGGATGCAGAGCAGGCGGTCACCATGCCGGACGGCGATGCTGACGCCCCGGGTGGTCGGGTTGGTGAGGCGCCAGACGAGCCGGGCGCAGGGATAGCCGTAGCGGTAGACTTTGCGCCAGAAGGCGTCCGCGAGCCGACCGAAGGTCACGAGAGGGAGTCCGGGCGGTGGTGAGCATCAGCGGCAAGGCGAGGCTCGCCGGCGTGCTCGGCTGGCCGGTGAGTCATTCGAAATCCCCGCTCCTGCACAACTTCTGGTTCGAGCGCTACGGTGTCGATGGCGTCTACGTGCCCTTGCCGGTGCAACCGCCCGACCTTGCTTCGGTGGTCCGTGCCCTGCCGCGAATGGGCTTTCTCGGCTGCAACGTCACCCTGCCGCACAAGGCGGCGATGCTCGATCTGGTGGACACGGTCGATCCACTGGCAGCCGCGATCGGCGCCGTCAACACCGTGCTGGTGGACAAGGCCGGCGAGCTGACCGGCTGCAACACGGATGGGCTCGGCTTCCTCGCCCATCTCGATGCCAGCGTGCCGGACTGGCGGGCTTCGACGCGGCGGGTGGTGCTGGTCGGTGCCGGGGGGGCCGCCCGAGCGCTCGCCTTCACCTTCCTCGCCAACGGGATCCAGGAGCTGGCGCTGGTCAACCGGACGCCCGAGCGAGCGGCGACGCTGGTCGAGCGCCTCGGCGACGGTACCGGGGCCGTCGTCACGGCACCGCCCTGGCCCGAGCGGCATCGTGCCCTGGAAGGCACCGATCTCCTGGTCAACACGACGAGTCTCGGCATGGTCGGCCAGCCGGCGCTCGATCTCGATCTCCAGGCCCTGCCGCCTACCGCCGTGGTCGCGGACATCGTCTACACGCCGCTCGCCACACCCCTCCTCGCCGAGGCCCGGCGGCGGGGTCACCGGACCGTGGACGGGCTCGGCATGCTGCTGCACCAGGCGGTGCCGGGCTTCACGCACTGGGGCGGCGTGACGCCCGTGGTGGATGATGCCACCCGCCGCCTGATGCTGGCACCGGCCGACGGCTGAGACGAACACGGAATGAGGAAGGTTCCCAAGGTCCTGGGCGAGGCCTCCGTCGGCTTCGTGCGCTACGGCCGCTCGCTGCTGCTCTACCACCTCTTCTTCTCGATCCTCACGGTCGTGGCTCTTGTGCCGCTGACCTCGATGGTGCTCACCGCACTGCTGACGACCAGCGGCGAGCCGGCGATGACCAACGCCGAAATAATCGACTTCCTGCTCTCGCCGCTGGGGCTGGTCTGGGCGCTCGTCGCGGCCACGGTGACGGTCACGCTGATCACGCTGGACGAGGCGGGCATGATGGTGATCGCGGCAGCGGCACCGCGCGGGCGCTATGTGGCGGCGACCGCAGCACTCTGGCATGTCGCCCGGCTGGCGCCCCGGCTGCTGGCCCTCACACTCGTTCGGGTGGCGGTGCACGCAGCGCTGAGCCTGCCGCTTGGCGTGGGCATCGCCTGGCTCTTCGCCTGGCAGCTCGGCGACTTCGATATCTACTACCTCTGGACAGTTCGCCCCTCGGCGATCTGGCCCTTCATCGTCATGGCGGCTCCCCTGGCGGCGGGGCTGGTCCTGGCCAACGCGTTCGTCTACCTCCGCTGGTCCCTGGCACCGCCCGCGGCGCTCCTCGAGGATCTGGGCGCCGTCGCCGCCCTCCGCCGCAGTGCAGGCCTGACGCGGTATCAGCTTTGGCGAACAACATTCACCGTCCTGCCGGTGACGGTGATCGCCCTGCTCCTGCCGCTGGTCTCGACGGTCGTGGTCGACCGGACGGCCGCCTTCCTCCTCGGCAATCTGCCGCATCGCCTCGATCTGGTCATTCCGGCGACCCTCTTCGTCATTGCGCTGGCGATCATCGGCGCCATCGCCGCGACCTATCTCGGCATCGCCGCCAACGCGCTGGTCCTGCAGGCGCTGCACCGCCGGCTCACCGGCACGGACCGCCCGATCCTTTCCTCTGTGCCGCAGGGCGGTGGGAGGCTCGCGCTCTGGGCGGTGGAACTGGCCCTGCTCGCCTTCGCCTTCATTCAGGCAGGTATCGTGCTGGCCGGCTTCGACCTCACCGACGACGTGCGCATCGCCGCACACCGCGGCAGCTCGGAGGCGGCGCCTGAGAACACTGTGCCGGCGATCCGCCAGGCCGTCGAGGACGGCGCCGACTTTGTCGAGATCGACGTGCAGGAGACGGTCGACGGCGTGCCGGTCCTTCTGCACGACCGGGACCTCCGCCGGGTGGCGAGCCTCGATCGGCGCATCTGGGACGTGGCGGCCGCCGAGCTGAGCGCCATCGACGTGGGCGGTTGGTTCGATGCGAGCTTCGAAGGCATTTCTGCCCCGACCCTGGACGCGGCGATCGCGGCCGTGGGCAGCGAGGCGAAGCTCTATATCGAGATCAAGACGGCGCCCCAGATGCCTGATCTCGTGACCAATGTGGTAGCACGTCTGCAGGCGATGGATGCGGTCGAGGGGACCGTCGTCGCCTCGTTCGACCGGAAGGTGCTGGACGAGGCAGGCAAGCTCGAGCCGGGCCTGCGGCGCGCGCTCCTCGTCCATACCAGCATCGGCCGACCGGAGCGGCGCGACTACGACATCCTGGCGATTCGGGCCAGCGCCATCACGCCCGAGCAGGTGGTCCGGGCGCACCGGCTCGGCTACGAGGTTCATGCCTGGACAGTGAACGACCGGCGCGAGATGTCGCGACTGATCGACATGGGCGTGGATGGGATCATCACCGATCGGCCGGCCGAGCTGCGAGAGCTTCTGGCCGAGCGGGCGGCACTCCGTCCGGACGAGCGGCTGGTGGTCAAGCTGCGCAGCTGGCTACGCTTCTGAACTTCAGGTGGTGCGCGCCTCGCGCTCGCGATAGGCGACGTAGGTGATCGAGGCGAGGATCACGAAGCCGCCGATGAGCGTCATGGGATCCGGCCGCTCGCCGAAGAAGACGTAGCCGATGGCCGAGGCCCAGATAAGCTTGGTGAAGTCGAAGGGCAGGACGACCGTGGCGTCGGCCTCGTGGAAGGCCTGGGCGACCGACCACTGGGTCAGGCTGCCGAAGATGCCGATGGCGACCAGCATGAGCCAGCCGGTGGCATCGGGCCAAGTCCAGAAGAACCAGGCGGCAAAGCCGGTGATGGGCGTGAGGAAGAGCCCAGCATAGGTGGTGATGGTCAGGCTCGTCTCGGTGCGTGCCAGGATCTTGATGATGATGAGCGCACCCGACCAGACCATCGAGGAGACCAGGATCAGGAGCACGCCGAGGCCCACATCGGTGAAGCCCGGGCGGATGATTAACAGCGCCCCGGCAAAGCCGGTGACGAGGCCGGCCCAGCGCCGCCAGCCCGGGCGCTCGCCGAGGAACGGGATGGCGAGCAGGGCCGCGAAGAGCGGGGCAGTGAAGGCCAGTGCTGCGATGGTGGCAAGCGGCGTGATCGTCACCGCGTAAAAGAACGAGAGCATCGCCACCGCGTTGAGCAGGCCGCGCGCGGCGTGCAGATGGAATTTCTGGGTGCGCAACGTGGCGCGCAGCCCGGCCTTCAGCATCATCGGCGCCAGCGCCAGCAGCCCGAAGACGTTGCGGAAGAATGCCACCTCGAAGGCATGCATCCCGGTCGTCGCCTCACGGACGATGCCGTTCATCGACGACGAGCCGAAGGCCGAGATGCACATCCAGAAGATGCCGACGCCCGGCCTCGCCCTGGCCGGGCCGGCCACCGCCATCAGAAGTTCACCTGGTCCCCGCCCTTGAGCTGGAGGATCTCACGGGCCTCGTCGGGCGTGGCCACCTCGCGACCGAGGCCCTCGATGATCTGTCGGGCCGCCTTGACCTGGGCGGCGTTGCTCTCGGCGAGCCGGCCCTTGCCGAGCCAGAGCGAATCCTCGAGCCCGACCCGGATATTGGCTCCCATGGCGGCGGAGATGGCCGCGATCGGCAGCTGGTTGCGGCCGGCGCCGAGAACCGACCAGCGATAGTTCGTGCCGAAGAGCCGGTCTGCCGTGCGCTTCATGTGCAGCACGTCCTCGGGGTGCGGGCCGATGCCGCCGAGGATGCCGAAGACCGACTGGACGAAGAGCGGTGGCTTGACGATGCCGCGGTCGAGGAAATGGGCGAGGTTGTAGAGATGGCTGATATCGTAGCACTCGAACTCGAAGCGCGTGCTGTTCTCGGCGCAGGTCGTCAGGATGTACTCGATGTCGGCGAAGGTGTTCTTGAAGACGTAGCTGCGGCTGCTCTCGAGCTGCTGGCGCTCCCACTCGTGCTTGAAGGTCTTGAAGCGGTTGAGCATGGGGAAGAGGCCGAAGTTCATCGAGCCCATGTTCAGCGATGCAACCTCGGGCGCGAAGGTGGCGGCCGGCTTGACCCGCTCCTCGATGGTCATCGCCGGCCCGCCACCCGTCGTGATGTTGATCACGCAGTCCGAGCGCTGCTTGATGACCTGGAGGAAAGGACTGAAGGCCTCGGGCGTCTGGTCCGGCCTGCCGGTCTCCGGGTCGCGGGCATGGAGATGGACGATGGCGGCACCCGCCTCGGCGGCACCGATCGCAGCGTCGGCGATCTCCGCCGCCGTCACCGGGAGGTGCGGCGACATCGACGGGGTGTGGATGGCGCCCGTGACGGCGCAGGTGATGATGACCTTTTCGGGTCCGGCCATGTCAGTCTCCGATCTTCTCTGCTGCCTGGCGCTTGTGGGCTGCCAGCGCCATCAGACGCCGGTCGCGCCACCGCTGCCGGTCGGCGAGCGCCGCTTCCGGCACCTTTGCCCGCCGCTCGGCCGCGATCCGTTCCAAGACCGGCCCGTTCCAGTCGGCGCGATGCAGCATGGTGGGCTGCAGGCGCTGGTAGATCTGCTCGTAGCGCCGGCAGTAGTCGGCGACGCCGCCGGGCGCATTGAGGTCGATGGTCTCGAACGGCCCCATGAACGACCAGCGCAGCGCCAGGCCGTCCTTCAGGCCGCGATCGACGTCCTCGGCCGAACAGTAGCCCTCATCGACCAGCCGGAACGCCTCCTCGAGGAGCGCACCCTGCAGCCGGTTCATGACGAAGCCGTCGAGCTCCTTCGTCATGACGATGGGCGCCATGCCGATCGATTCCATGACCGCCCGGGCCCGCTGCATCGCCGCTTCGTCCGTCCAGGGCGCCGGCACGAGCTCGGCCGCCGGGATCACGTAGGGCGGGTTCAGGGGATGGGCGACGAGGCAGCGATGGCGGCCAGCCAGGTTCTCCGTGAAACGCGAGGGCACAATGGCCGAGGTCGAGCTGACCAGCAGCGCATCCGCCGGGGCCAGCCGGTCGAGCTCGGCCCAGAGCGCCTTCTTGATGTCGATGTCCTCCGGCACGCTCTCCTGGACCCAGGCGACATTGGCGAGGGCGGCGGCCAGGTCGTCGGCCACGCTGATCCGCGCCAGGACGGGTGCCGCGTCGTCGAGCAGCCCGGCCTCGACGAGATCGTCGACCAGCGGGCCGATGCGCTCCCGTGCCGCTGCCGCGGCACCCGGTGCCGTGTCGTGGAGCCGGCACTGCCAGCCGGCCCGGGCGAAGGCGATGGCCCAGGCCCGGCCGACCAGGCCGGTGCCGACGATTGCTACGGTTTCACTCATCTCCTGCTCCCTAGATCGACACCACGTCGCCACAGACCGAAAGCGCCTGGCCGGATACGTTGCGGCCCATGGGCGAGGCCAGGAAGAGCGCCATGTCGGCGATGTCTTGGGCGCTCACCATGCGGTGCAGTGCGGTTTTCGAAAGGTAGGTCTCGCGCATCTCGTCGAAGGAGACGCCCGTCGCGGCCGCCCGGTCGCGGATCACCCCGTCCATGCGCGGGCCCTCGACGATGCCGGGCAGGATGGCGTTCACCCGGATGCCGAAGGAGCCAAGCTCGAGGGACAGGCTCTTCGCCATGCCGACGATGGCCCACTTGGTCGCCGCATAGGGAAGCCTGTAGGCATAGCCGAGCCGGCCGGAGACCGAGCTGATCATGATGATCGCCCCGTCCTCGGTCTTCTTGAGCAGCGGCACGGCGGCGCGGAGCGCATAGAAGTGGCCGTTCAGGTTGATGTCGACCGTGGCCTGCCAAGCCTCGGTCGGGATCGCCTCGACCGGCGCCGTCGGCCCGGCGATGCCGGCATTGTTGACGAGTAGGTCGAGCCCGCCGAGACGCTCCTCGACGGTCCGGAAGAGCGCATTGGTCGCGGCCTCGCTGCCGGCATCGGCGGCCACCGCGAGATGGTCCGGGTGGGTCTTCTTGAAATCGGCGAGGGCCGCCTCCGCGACGTCGCTCACCACGACGCGGGCACCATGCGCGATGAAGCCGTCGGCGATGGCCCGGCCGATACCACCGGCGCCCGCCGTCACGCAGACCCGAAGGCCCGGCCTGATCCCCGCAATGCGCTGTTCGGCGCTCGCCATTCCCCTCGTCCTCCCCAATGTCGCTGGGGATCGGTCTAGCAGCCTAACCGACGGGCGA
>CAZGUW010000018.1:0-2734 GCA_964528705.1 uncultured Geminicoccaceae bacterium | reverse complement strand
GTCCGATCGCTTGTGCTGCGACGAAGATGACGAGCGCCATGACGACGATGCTGGCGCCGGCCGGCGTGTCGGCCTGCCAGGAGAGGGCCAGTCCGAGGGTGACGGCAAGGCCGCCGAGCCCGGCCGCGGTGACCGCCATGGCCTCCGGCGTCGAGCTGAGCTGGCGGGCGGCGGCCGGCGGGATGATGAGCATCGAGGTGATGAGCAGAATGCCGACGATCTTCATGGCCGCGGCGATCACTAGCGCCACGAGCAGCATGAGGACGAGGCGGAGCCGCGTGGTGGGGGTGCCCTCGGCGCGGGCCATCTCGTCGTGCAGCGTGGCGAAGAGCAGCTCCGCCCAGTAGTGGCGGAGCACGACGAGGACCAGCGCACCACCGACCACCACCACGGCGACGTCCTGCCAGCGCACCGCCAGCACGTCGCCGAAGAGGTAGCCCAGGAGATCGACGCGAACCCCACCCACGAGGCCGAGCAGGACGAGGCCGATGGCGATGCCGGAATGGGCGAGGATGCCGAGCAGCGTGTCCGTCGCGAGCGTGCGCTGGCGCTGCATGAAGACCACGAGGAGGGCGATGAGCGCGGAAGTGACGGCCACGGCAGGCATCAGGTCGATGCCGGTGACGAGGCCGAGCGTGACGCCGAGCAGCGCGCCATGCGCCAGGGTATCGCCGAAATAGGCCATGCGGCGCCAGACGACGAAGCAGCCAAGCGGCCCGGCGACGGCAGCGAGCGCCATGCCGGCGAGCCAGCCGCGCAAGAGAAACTCGGGCAGCATCAATGGTGTCCGTACTCGACGGGACGAGCGATCTCGCCCGAGAGCGTATGCTCGTGGTCGTGATGGTGGTGATAGCGCGCGAGCGCGGCTCCGGTGCGGGGGCCGAAGAGCTCGAGATAGACCGGATCGTCGCCCACCACCTCCGGTGTGCCGCTGCAGCAGATATGGCGGTTGAGGCAGACGACGCGGTCGGTTGCGGCCATGACGAGATGCAGGTCGTGGCTGACCACGAGGATGCCGCAGCCCTGCTCCCGGCGAATGCTGTCGATCAGCCCGAAGAAGTCGGCCTGGCCCTGGTAGTCGATGCCGGCGGCCGGCTCGTCCAGGACGAGGAGGTCGGGGCGCCGGAGCAGGGCACGGGCGAGCAGGACGCGCTGCAGCTCGCCGCCCGACAGCGCCTGCAGCGGCCGGCGGTCGAGGCCGGCGACGCCGACCCTGGCCAGGGCCTCACGCTTGTCCGCTGTCGATTGGCGCTGCGGCAGGTCGAGCAGGCGGTCGACGTCGATCGGCAGGGTCGGGTCGATGGCGAGGCGCTGCGGCATGTAGGCGAAGCGCAGGCCGGGGGCGCGCATGACGCGGCCGGCATCGGGCTCGAGAATGCCGAGCACGAGTTTCACGAGAGTCGACTTGCCGGCACCGTTCGGGCCGATCAGGCTGACGATCTCGCTGCCGTGCACGGCGAGATCGACGTGCTCGAGGGCCTGATGGTCACCGAGCCGCACCGAGGCACCGGCGACCTCGACGAGCAGGCGGCTCATGTGGCGGGGGCCAGCCGGCAGGCATGGCAGCGGCCATGGACCTCGAGAACGACGCTCTCGACGGCGAAATCGAGGGCCGCCGCTTCCTCCTCGATGAGGCCGGCATGGGACTTCTTCGCCACTTCGACGCTGCTGCCGCAACTGCCGCAAATGAAGAGCTGGGCATCATGCGGCCGGGCGCTGTCCGAGCAGGCGACGAAGCCGTTGACGCTCAGGACCTTGTGGACAAGTCCCTGGCCAACGAGGAAGTCGAGGCTGCGATAGACGGTCGGCGGCGCCACCCGGCCGCGATCACGAGCGAGGATGTCCAGCACGTCATAGGCGCCGAGCGGCCGGTCGGCGGCGAGCACGATCTCGTACACCCGGCGGCGGAGCGGCGTCAGGGTCTGGCCGCGCTTCGCGCAAAGCTCGGCCGCCTGGTCGAGCCGCCGGCGCTGTGCCGTCCCCCCTTCCCGCCTCTCCTCCGCACTATGCCTTGCCATGCTCGTCGAACCCTGTTGCCGTCAGCCCGCCATATCGTTACTTTATAACATGACATCGCCGGGCACCACCGGCAAGCTGTCTCCCTCTTAGCGTTGAAAGTCTCCGGAGGATACGATGCCGCCCGTCTCTCGCTCTTGGCCTGCCCTGCTGCTCGGCTTGCTGGCTGGTCCCGCCACAGCCCAGACGTCCCCGCAGGTGGTGGCGAGCATTCTCCCCTTGCACAGCATCGCGGCGGCGGTGATGGGCGAGACGGGCACCCCGGAGCTGCTGCTCGAGCCCGGCACCTCGCCCCACGCGACGAGCCTGAAGCCGAGCCAGGCGGGCATGCTGGACCAGGCCGATCTGGTCCTCTGGGTCGGCCCGAGCATCGAGACCTTCCTCGAGCGGCCGATCGCGGCACTCAGCGACGATGCGCATGTCGTGGCATTTGCGGCGGAGCCGGGCATCGAGCTCCTGCCCTATCGCGAGGGTCCGATCTTCGCCGAGCATGAAGGCGAAGACGGGCACGAACACGCTGACGACCATGGTCATGAGCATGAAGAGGAGCATGATCACGCGCACGCCGACGAGCATGACGACGACGATGCGCATGGCCATGACGACCATGGGCATGACGACGGTCACGACCATGACCACGGCCATGATCACAGCGGGCCCGACGCCCATGCCTGGCTCTCGCCGGCGAATGCCCGCGTCATGGCGGGCATCATCGCCC
>CAZGUW010000017.1:28040-32701 GCA_964528705.1 uncultured Geminicoccaceae bacterium | reverse complement strand
CGCTGGCGGTGACCATCGCCGCCAATGCGGCGACGCAGAAGGCCATGGGGCTCGATGGCGATCGCCTCAAGCACGAGAACTACACGGTCGGCATCTTCAGCCTCGAGATGTCGGCCGAGCAGCTCGCCATGCGCCTGCTCTCGGCCGAGGCGCAGATCGGCTCGGACGAGCTGCGCCGCGGCCAGCTCCGCGACGATCGCGAGTGGCAGCGCGTCGTGTCGGCGAGCCAGGCTCTGGCAGCGCGGCCGATGTTCATCGACGACACGCCGGCGCTTTCGGTGGCGGCGCTGCGCAGCCGGGCACGGCGGCTGATGCGGACGGAGGGGCTGTCGCTCCTGGTCGTCGACTACCTGCAGCTGATGCGCGGCTCGAGCGCCTATGCCGGCACCAACCGGGTGCAGGAGATCTCGGAGATCACCCAGGCGCTGAAGGCGATCGCCAAGGAGCTGAACATTCCGGTGCTGGCCCTCTCGCAGCTCAGCCGTGCGGTCGAGCAGCGCGAGGACAAGCGGCCGCTGCTCTCGGACTTGCGCGAGTCCGGCTCGATCGAGCAGGACGCGGACGTGGTGATGTTCGTCTACCGCGAGGAATATTACCTCTCGCGCTCGGCGCCGCAGCAACGCGAGGGCGAGAGCCTCGAGAAGTTCCAGCTGCGCCACCGCGAATGGCTCGACCGCTGCGACCGGGCGCACAACAAGGCGGACATCATCATCGCCAAGCAGCGCAACGGGCCGATCGGCACCGTGCAGGTGCAGTTCGACCCGGCCTTCGGCCGGTTCCGCAATCTCGAGACCGCTGACTACATCGAGGGCAGCTGAAGCGGCGATGCCCGAAGTCGCCCTCTTCATCGACCTGGACGCGATCGCGGAAAACTACGGCAGGCTCCGGGCGGCGGCCGGCGCGCGGCGGGTTGCCGCCGTGGTCAAGGCCGACGCCTACGGGCTGGGTGCCGAGCGCGTCGCCCGCCGGCTCCGGGCGGCCGGTTGCGAGGATTTCTTCGTGGCCCGGCTCGCCGAGGGGCTGGCGCTGCGGCGTCATCTGCCGAAAGCGCGGATCGTCGTGCTCGAGGGGCCGGCCCGGGGCGAGGTCGCGGACTTCGTCGCCGGGGCACTGGTGCCGGCGCTGAACACCCCGGGGCAGGTGGCACTCTGGAGCGAGGCCGGGCGCGGCCTTGATCGGCCCTTGCCGGCGGCGCTCCACCTCGACACCGGCATGTGCCGCCTGGGGCTTTCGCGGGCCGAGGTGGCAGCGCTCGACGCGGCCCGGCTGCGCGGTGTCGATGTCGCCCTGGTCATGAGCCACCTCGCCTGCGCCGACGAGCCGGACCACGAGCTGAACGCCCTGCAGCTGGCGCGCTTCGCCGAGATGAGCGGCAGCCTGCCGGCCGTACCGCGCAGCCTCGCCAACTCCTCCGGCATCTTCCTGGGTTCCGACTACCACTTCGACCTGCTCCGGCCGGGTGCCGCCCTCTACGGCATCAACCCGACGCCCGGGCGGGCCAACCCGATGCTGCCGGTCGTGCGCATCCAGGCCCCGGTGCTGCAGGTGCATCGCCTTGACGCTCCCGGCACAGTCGGCTACGGCGCCGTCCATGCGACGAGCAGCGGCTCCCGGATCGCGACGGTGGGCGTCGGCTACGCCGATGGCTACATGCGCGCAGCGGGCGAAAGCGGCGTCGCCATGATCGCCGGCCGCGAAGTGCCGATTGTCGGGCGGATATCGATGGATTTGATGACTCTCGACGTGACGGCACTGGGCGAGCACGAGGTCGGGACCGGCACGCCGGTCGAGCTGCTCACCGCGCCCGGCGGCATCGACCGGGTGGCGGAGGCGGCAGGGACCATCGGCTACGAGCTGCTGACCCGCCTCGGCCAGCGCTTTCGCCGCGTCTACCTCGAGTCGGCCGGCGCATGATCAATCCCCTGCAGACGATCGGCGCCGCGTTCCTCGGCATCTCGAGCACGGTCGGGCGGATCAGCTTCTTCGCCGGGGCGGCGCTCGCCAACGGCTTCGTCGGCCCGTTCTACTGGCGCCAGCTCTGGCGCCAGATGATCGAGATCGGCTTCTACTCGCTGCCGGTGGTCGGGCTCACGGCGATCTTCACCGGTATGGTGCTGGCGCTGCAGAGCTACACGGGCTTCTCGCGCTTCGAGGCGGAGAGTGCCGTTGCCACCATCGTCGTGCTCTCGATGGTGCGCGAGCTCGGGCCGGTGCTCGCGGGCCTCATGGTGGCCGGACGGGTGGGCGCCGCGATGGCCGCCGAGCTCGGCACGATGCGGGTGACCGAGCAGATCGACGCGCTGACGACGCTCTCCACCGACCCGCTCCGCTACCTCGTCTTCCCGCGCCTGATCGCCGGCTTCATCACCCTGCCGCTGCTGGTCGTCGTCGCCAACGTGATCGGCGTGATGGGCGGTTACCTCGTTGGCGTTTACAAGCTCGGCTTCGGGCCGGTCGAGTACCTGAACCGGACCTTCGAGTATCTCGAGATGCAGGACGTCATCTCCGGTCTCGCCAAGGCCGCGGTCTTCGGCTTCATCATCGCGCTGATGGGCTGCTATCACGGCTACAACAGCGAGGGCGGGGCGCAGGGAGTCGGCACGGCGACCACCCGCGCCGTGGTCAGCGCCTCGATCCTGATCCTCACCGCCAACTACTTCATCACCGAGGCGTTCTTCAGCCGATGAACAGGCCCACGCCGAAGATCCGCATCCGCGGGCTGTGCAAGAGCTTCGGCTCGAACCACGTGCTGCGCGGCCTCGACCTCGACGTGCCGCAGGGCCAGTCGGTGGTGGTGATCGGCGGCTCGGGGACCGGGAAGTCGGTGCTGTTGAAGTGCATCCTCGGGCTGCTCGAGGCGGATTCCGGCTCGATCCAGGTCGACGGCGAGGAGGTGGTGGGCGCCGGCTCGCGGCAACTAACAACATTACACAAAAAGTTCGACATGCTGTTCCAGGGGGCGGCGCTCTTCGACAGCCTGCCGGTCTGGGAGAACGTCACGTTCGGCCTCATGGCGGCTGAGCGGACCGAGCGGAAAGAGGCGCGCGAGCGGGCCATCCAGACCCTGGCCAAGGTCGGCCTGACCCCGACCGTGGCGGACCAGTACCCGAGCGAGCTCTCGGGCGGCATGAAGAAGCGGGTGGGCCTCGCGCGCGCCATCTGCACCGAGCCCGAGATCATCTTCTTCGACGAGCCGACGACGGGCCTCGATCCGATCATGTCGGACGTGATCAACGACCTGATCCGCACCTGTGTCTCGGATCTCGGCGCCACCGCCCTCTCGATCACCCACGACATGGGCAGCGTGCGCAAGATCGCCGACCGGGTCGCCATGCTCTATCAGGGGGCGATCATCTGGGAAGGTCCGGTCGCCTCGATCAAGGAGAGCGGCAACGCGCATGTCGAGCAGTTCATCTTCGGTCGGGCGGATGGGCCGATCGATGTCGGACAGAAAGCGGCCGCCAATGGGTGACGGCGCTTCCGCCTGATGGCCGGCGCGCGGACCCAGTTTGTCTGTCAGAGCTGCGGCAGCGTCCAGCCCAAGTGGAGCGGGCGCTGTGACGGTTGCGGTGCCTGGAACACGCTGGTCGAGGAAACCTCGGAGCCGCTCGCCAAGGGGGCCCCGGTCAAGCGGCGCGCATCGCGGCGCGGGCTCGACCTCGTCAGCCTCGAGGGCACGGGCCAGCCGGTGCAGCGCCTCGTCTCCGGGATCGGCGAGCTGGACCGGGCCGTGGGCGGCGGCCTCGTCGCCGGCTCCGCCATTCTCGTCGGCGGCGATCCCGGCATCGGCAAGTCCACCCTGACGCTGCAGGCGGCCGCTAATCTGGCGCTCGCCGGCAGGCGCGTCGTCTATGTGAGCGGTGAGGAATCGATCGAGCAGATCCGCATGCGCGCGGACCGCATCGGCCTCGCGAAGGCGCCGGTCGAGCTCGCTTCCGGCACCTCGGTGGACGAGATCCTGGGCACGCTCGAGACGGGCCCGCCGGTCGATCTCCTGATCATCGACTCGATCCAGACCGTCTATCTCGAGGCGCTGGACCCGGCTCCCGGCACGGTCACGCAGCTCCGCGCTTCCGCCCAGGCGCTGACCCGCTTCGCCAAGCGGCGGGGTGCGGCACTCCTCCTGATCGGGCACGTCACCAAGGAAGGGCAGATCGCGGGGCCCAGGGTGCTCGAGCACATGGTCGACACCGTGCTCTATTTCGAGGGCGAGCGCGGCCACCAGTTCCGCCTACTGCGCGCGGTCAAGAACCGCTTCGGGCCGGCCAACGAGATCGGCGTCTTCGAGATGCGCGAGAGCGGGCTCGAGCCCGTGGCCAACCCTTCGGCCCTCTTCCTCGCCGGGCGCGACGCCGAGGTCAGCGGGGCCGCGGTCTTCGCCGGGATGGAGGGCAGCCGGCCCGTGCTGGTCGAGATCCAGGCGCTGGTGGCGGCGAGCCCGCTCGCCACGCCGCGCCGGGCCGTGGTCGGCTGGGATGCCGGCCGGCTGGCCATGCTGCTGGCGGTGCTGGAGGCGCGGTGCGGCCTTGTGATGGGCAGCCGCGACGTCTATCTGAATGTCGCGGGTGGCCTGCGGATCGCCGAGCCTGCGGCGGACCTCGCGGTCGCCGCGGCCCTGATATCCTCGCTGGCCGATCGGGCGGTGCCACCGATGACCGTCT
>CAZGUW010000017.1:0-28030 GCA_964528705.1 uncultured Geminicoccaceae bacterium | reverse complement strand
GCGGTCGCCAACAGCGAGGCGCGCATGAAGGAAGCAGCCAAGCTCGGCTTCGAGCGGGTGATCGCGCCGCGCAGCCGACGGGGCGACGCCGGCGAGGGCCTCGCCATCGCGGAGCTCTCGAGGCTGGACGAGCTTCTGGCCGTCATGAACTTTTCCCTGCCGGAAGTGGGCACCGCATGAACGATCTACCCATCACGCTCTTCGATATCATCGTCGGGGGCGTTGTCCTCCTCTCGACCCTCCTCGCGCTGAGCCGGGGGGCCGTGCGGGAGATCCTGGGGCTCCTGAGCTGGATCGGCGCCATCGTCGTCGCGGTCTATGCCTTCGGCCCCGTGCGGCCGATGGTCACCGAGGCCATCGGCAACGAGCTCCTGGCCGATGCCGCGACCGTGGCCATCGTCTTCTTCGTGCCCTTCCTTGTCCTCAAGATCGTCACCGGCCTGATCGGCCGGGCGGTATCCGACAGCTTCCTCGGGCCGGTCGACAAGCTGCTCGGGGTCGTCTTCGGGGCGCTGCGCGGGGCGCTCATCGTCTGTGCCGCCTATCTCGTCGGCACGGCCATCATCGCCGAGGAGCAGCAGCCCGACTGGATCAGGACCGCCAAGCTGCAGCCGCCGGTGGCCGAAGGCGCTGATTGGCTGGCGCAGTTCCTGCCGCCGGGCATCCTCGACGGCTCGAAGGCCGCCGCCACCGAGGCGGCGGCCCGGGCGGCCGAGGAGGCGCGCCGGGTGCGCGACGGGCGGAACGGCGGCACTGCCGGGAGTGACACCAGCGAGACCGGCTATGGCGCCCTCGTCCGCCAGGGCATGGATGCGCTGATCCAGGGAAAGGCCGAATGACCGACGTCGGGCTCAGCGACACCCTGGACGATGCCGGCGACGATGCCGACCGGTGGCGCGAGGAATGCGGTGTCTACGCCATCTACGGCCATCCCGATGCTGCCGCGCACGCCATTCTCGGCCTGCACGCCCTGCAGCACCGGGGCCAGGAGGCGGCCGGCATCGTCAGCTTCGACGGCGCCCATTTCAACACGTTCCGCGCCACCGGCCTCGTCGGCGACAGTTTCAGCGATCCCCGCGTGGTCGACGGCCTGCCGGGCCATGCCGCCATCGGCCACAACCGCTACGCCACGACCGGCGGCTCGGTGCTGCGCAACGTCCAGCCGTTCTTCGGCGACTTCGCCTTCGGCGGCCTCGCCATCGCCCATAACGGCAACCTCACGAATGCACTGGGCCTCAGACGGCGGCTGGTCGAGGCCGGCTGCCTCTTCCAGTCGACCAGCGACACCGAGGTCCTCGTCCACCTGATCGCGCGCTCGGGCCAGCGGAGCATCGTCGAGCGGCTGATCGACGCCCTGCACCAGGTCGAGGGCGCCTATTCGCTGGTGGGCGTCTACGACAACGGCATCATCGGCGCCCGCGATCCGCTCGGCGTGCGTCCTCTCGTCCTCGGCCGGCTCGGCGACGCGCTGATCCTCGCCTCCGAGACCTGCGCGCTCGACATCATCGGTGCCGAGCTGGTGCGCGACGTGCTGCCGGGCGAGGTGGTCCTGATCGACGAGGACGGCCTGCACTCGCTCTTCCCCTTCGCCCGCACGCCCCGGCGCTTCTGCATCTTCGAGTATGTCTACTTCGCCCGGCCCGACAGCCTGGTCGAGGGCCGTGGCGTCTACGACGTGCGCAAGCAGATCGGCCGGGAGCTGGCTCGTGAATCGCCGGCCGCCGCGGACGTGGTGGTGCCCGTGCCGGACAGCGGCGTGCCGGCGGCCATCGGCTTCGCCCAGGAGGCGGGGCTGCCGTTCGAACTCGGCATCATCCGCAACCACTATGTCGGCCGCACCTTCATCGAGCCGACCGACAACATCCGCCATCTCGGCGTGCGGCTGAAGCACAATGCCAACCGGTCGACCCTCGCCGGCAAATCGGTGGTCCTGGTCGACGACAGCATCGTGCGCGGCACCACCTCGACCAAGATCGTCAACATGGTGCGTGCGGCGGGGGCCACCTCGATCCACATGCGCATCGCCAGCCCGCCGACCATGAACAGCTGCTATTACGGCGTCGACACGCCGGAGCGCAGCAAGCTGCTCGCCGCTCAGCACACGCTGGACGAGATGGCGCGCCTGATCGGCGTAGACAGCCTGGGCTTCCTCACCATCGAAGGCCTCTACCGGGCGGTCGGGGAGGCCGGCCGGGACGCCGAACGGCCGCAATACTGCGATGCCTGCTTCACCGGCGAGTATCCGACCCGCCTCGCCGATGCCGAGGATGGCGGGCGCGACCGGCAGCTGACCTTCCTCCAGCATGAGCGCTGAGGCGCCTTCGATGGACGGCCAGGTCGTCCTCGTGACGGGTGCCGGGAGCGGGCTCGGCCGGGCGGTGGCGCTGGCTCTGGCGGGGGCCGGCGCGCAGGTCATCGCCACCGGCCGGCGCCGGGCGGCCCTCGAGGAGCTCGACGACGCGGTGCAGGCGGCGAGCGGCCGGCCCGCCACCCTGCTGCCGCTCGATCTCGCCGACACGGAGAAGTTGTTGCCGATCGGCCCCTCGATCTTCGAGCGCTTCGGGCGGCTCGACGCGCTGGTCCACTGCGCCGCCCGTCTCGGCCGATTGATGCCGACCGCCCAGCTCGACACGGCGAGCCTGCGCAAGGCCATGGAGGTCAATGTGCTGGCGACGCAGGCGCTGATCGCGACCCTGGCACCGCTCCTCGTGGCGGCCCCGGCCGGGCGCGCCCTCTTCCTGACGGATCGCCTCGCCGCCCGCGGCCGGCCCTATCTCGCCACCTACGCGGCGACCAAGCAGGCGATGGAGGCCGTGGTCCTGGCCTTCGCCGCCGAGGTCCGCCAGACGCCGCTCGAGGTCCGGCTCGTGGCCCCGCCGCCCATGCGCACCGCCATGCGGGCGGAAGCCTTCCCCGGCGAGAGCAAGGATGCGCAGACGCCGCCCGAGACGATCGCCGGGCGGATTCTCGAGCTGCTCCGTGCGGACGCCCTGCCGGAGGGGGACGTGCTGGACCTCTAGGCCGGCGCGGCGCGCTGCAGCCCATCGCCTTGACGCCGTCCGGGCCCGCTTGCAGAAGTCGGGGCTGGTTCGGGCTCGCAAATACCCACGTCCCGGGGGACAGCCGATGCGCACGATCCTCGTTACGGGCTATGAGGCCTACGGCAACACGCCGGTGAACCCGGCCGAGGCCGTGGCGAAGCGCCTGGACGGCACGCGCTTTGGCGATGCCGTGGTCCGGAGCCGCATCGTGCCGAACAGCTTCTTCGTCTCGATCGAGCGCACCGTGGCGGCCATCGGCGAGTTCGGGCCAGCAGTCGTTCTCATGCTTGGCGAGTTCACCGGGCGGGCCATGGTCACCGTCGAGCGGATCGCGCAGAACCTGAACGACGGCACACGCTACGGGCTCCTCGACAATGCCGGCGTCGCCATGCAGGACGAACTGACCGTCCCGGACGGTCCGGCCGCCCATTACGCTACCCTGCCGATCCGGGCCATGGTGCGCGCCATGCGGCAAGCCGGCATCCCGGCCGACATCTCCGATGCGCCCGGCACGTTCTGCTGCAACCACCTGATGTACGGCGTGCTGCATCATATCGAGACGCGAGGTCTGCCGATCCGCGCCGGCTGGATCCATTTGCCGGCCCTGCCCGAGGTCGCGGCGCGCGAGGAGAACCTGGGACTGCCGAGCATGTCCGTCGAGACCGCAACGGCCGGGGTGACGGCGGCCATCGAGGCGATCCTCGCCAATCCGGTGGACATCAGGGAGCCGATCCGGTCGCGGCTGCAGGTCTGAGCGCCGCGGCCCGCGCGCGGGAGGGAACCGGAGCGGCGTTGCGCCTTTTCTTGGGGCATGGCCCAGAAGACGAAAAACCGGGTCTGGCGTGCGCCGTTGACGAGGTCGCGTCGCGCAGTCCCGCCCGCCCTGCGCCCCCGGCGACCTGCGACGGTCATGCAGTGTCGGTGCGATCTTCAATCCCGCGTTCGCTCGCCTATCTACCGGGGACAGGGGCGGGTTGCCGGCCGGGCGACGGTGATCGGTGACGCGCAGATGCGCGCAGTATCATGCTCTGGAGATGGTTCCGCTGTGCGGGCGTTCGGCTGCGGCCGGACCCGCAGACGGGAGGGTTGCACAGATGACGGTTCTTGAGCAGTCGAGCGAGGACGTTCTGGTGCAGGCGGCGATCAGGCAGACACGGCTGCCGATCATCCTCACCGACCCGCGCCTCGAGGACAATCCGATCACCTACGTGAACCGCGCCTTCGAGGAGCTGACCCTGTACAGTCGGGAGTTCGCGCTCGGCCGGAACTGCCGCTTCCTGCAGGGGCCCGAAACGGAGCCGGAAGCGGTCGAGCGCATGCGCGAAGGGCTCCGCTCCGAGGAGGAATTCGAGGTCACCCTCACGAACTACCGCGCCGACGGGACGACCTTCCGCAACCAGCTGCTGATCGCCCCGATCCATTCGGCGCGAGGCGAGCTCACGGCCTATTTCGCGGTGCAACGCGTCGTCAACGGCAAGGAGGAGCGGGGGCGTGCGGCCTCGGAGGCCGATGGCCTCGCCCTGCTGCGCGAGCTCCAGCACCGGGTCAAGAACCACCTGGCGATGGTGGTCAGCATGATCCGGATCCAGGCGAAGCGCGAGGTCACGCCGGAATCCCTGAAGGCCATCAGCCGGCGGATCGAGGCCCTCGTCCTGCTCTACGAGGAGCTGATGAGCGCCGGCAGCGATGCCAACGGCCCCAAGGAGGTCGCCGCGGGCGCCTATCTCAGCCGCATTGCCTCGGTCATCTCGAGCATCGAGACGCGGGGTGCCGTCCGGGTGAACGTCGAGTGCGACGAGATCACCCTCACCCTCGACCAGGCCGCCCGGCTCGGGCTGCTGCTCTCGGAGTTCCTGACCAACTCCCTCCAGCATGCCTTCGAGGGTCGCGATTCGGGCTATGTCGAGGTGCGCTTCATCCGGCTGAGCGGCGGCGCCATCCGCCTGTCGATAGAGGATGACGGCGTCGGCATGCCCGCCGGCAGCGACTGGCCCTTCGGCTCGCCGAGCATCGAGGCCCAGCGCCACCGCGCCAGACACGGCAGCGGCGCCCTCGACACCACGGGGCACCGCGGGGCATCGGGAGTGGGCGGCAGCATCGTCGCCGCCCTCTCGAAGTCGCTCGGCGCCTCGTTGAACGTCTCGACGCCAAAGCGCGGGACGATCATCACGGTGGATATCGAACCGGAGCAGTGACCGGGCGGGGAGGCGATGAGATCGCGGTTGCGGGTTGCTGAGCTGTCAGCTGATTACCGACTGAGGGCAGTCAACCCAACAGCACCAACCCCTCCGGCCCGGCGGCGACATAGCCCCGATCGGTCAGCTTGAGGTGCGGGATCACCGGCAGCGGCAGGAAGGCGAGCTGGAGGAGGGGCTCCTGCAGGGTGCAGCCGATGTCGCTTGCGGCCTGGCGGAGGGCCACGAGGCGCTCGTCGACGAAGGCGAGGTCCTGGTCGGACATGAGGCCGGCTATGGGGAGCGGCAGGTCGGCGAGGATTTCTCCGTCCCGGACGACGACCGCACCGCCCTGGAGCTCGATCAGGTGGTTCGCGGCCTTCGCCATGTCTGCCGGGTCGTCGCCGACGGTGATGAGGTTGTGGCTGTCGTGGCCGATGGAGGTGGCGATGGCACCCCGGATCGGGCCGAAGCCTTTGACCCAGCCCTTGCCGATATTGCCGTTCCGGCCGTGGCGTTCGAGGACGCAGAGGCGGGCGATCTCGGAGTCTTCGGCCGGGGTGGCTTCGAGGTGGTCGGTGAGAAGGGAGAAGGGGAGGGCACCGATGACGTGAGTGGGCCGGCTGCCGTCGAGGGCGAGGTCTTTGGCGGTGACGGGCTCGCGGCGCACGCTGTTGTAGCCGGGTGACTTCGGGTGCGGGCGGGGCTCGGCCAGGGCTTCGCTGGCCAGCCGGCCGCCGACCACGACCTCGGCGACGCGCACCTCGTCCAGATCGTCAAGGATGACGAGGTCGGCGCGCTTGCCGGGCGTGATCACGCCGCGGTCGCGCAGGCCGAAGGCCTGGGCGGCACCCAGCGTGGCGGCGCGGTAGGCGGGGATGGCGGGGGCGCCGGCGCGGATGGCGAGGCGGATGGCGTGGTCGATATGGCCTTCCTCACGGATTTCCAGCGGGTTCCTGTCGTCGGTGCAGAAGGCGCAGCGGGACCAGGTGGCCTCGGTGATGACGGGGGCGAGGGTGGTGACGTTCTTCGCGATGGAGCCTTCGCGGAGCAGGATGTGCATGCCCTTGGCGAGCTTCTCCAGGGCCTCCTCGAGGCTCGTGCACTCGTGCTCGGTCAGCACGCCGACAGCGAGATAGGCGTTGAGCTCGCTGCCGCCGAGCAGGGGGCTGTGGCCGTCGATGTGCTGGCCATGGAAGCGCTCGAGCTTCGCCAGCATGCCGGGGTCTTTATGGATGACGCCCGGGAAGTTCATGAGCTCGGCGAGGCCGATGACGGCGGGATCGGCGAGCAGCGGCAGCAGGTCGTCGGCCTCGAGCCTGGCACCGGCGGTCTCGAGGTCGGTGGCGGGGACGCAGGAGCTGAGATTGACCTTCAGCGTCATGGCGAGCTGGCGGCTCGCCTCGATGAAGTAGGTAATGCCCTCGAGGCCGATGACGTTGGCGATCTCGTGCGGGTCGCAGATGGCCGTCGTGGTGCCGCAGGGCAGGACACCCCGCTCGAACTCGGCCGGCAGGACCATGGAGCTCTCGACGTGGACGTGGGTGTCGATGAAGCCGGGGGCGACGATCCGCCCACCCGCGTCGATCTCGTGCTGGCCCTCATAGACGCCATGCGTGCCGACGATGGTGTCGCCGGCGATGGCGATGTCCATCGGACCCTCGATGCGGCCGGTGGCGGTGTTGAGCAGGCAGGCGCCGCGAATGACGAGGTCGGCGGGCTCCCTCGCCAGGGCCTGGTCGATGCGGGCGGCCAGGGTCTGCTGCAGGACGGACATGGGCAAGGGCCTCCGGTGCGCGGGCACCGGAGGGTCATATCAGGCGATCAGGCGGGCGTCATGGTTTCCGCTTCGGCGCCCGTGTCGATGGCGCAGGTGACGCCGGTGCCGCGAAGCCCGCAATAGCCCATCGGGTTCTTCGCGAGATATTGCTGGTGGTAGTCCTCAGCGAAGTAGAACTCGCCCGCGGCTGCGATCTCGGTCGTGACCTTGCCCATGCCGGCCTCGGCGAGCTTCTTCCCGTAGGCGGCGGCGGCCGCCTTCGCGGCCGCGAGCTGGGCTTCGGTCGTGGTGTAGATGCCGGAGCGGTACTGCGTGCCGACATCGTTGCCCTGGCGCATGCCCTGGGTCGGGTCGTGGCTCTCGAAGAAGACCTTGAGCAGCGCCTCGAAGGAGATGACGGCCGGGTCCCAGGCGACCAGCACCACTTCGTTGTGCCCGGTGAGGCCGGAGCAGACCTCCTCGTAGGTCGGGTGCGGCGTCGTGCCCGCGGCGTAGCCGGCGGCGGTGGTCCAGACCCCCTCCTGCTGCCAGAAGCGGCGCTCCGCACCCCAGAAGCAGCCCATGCCGAAATACGCCACCTCGATGCCGGCGGGGTAGGGCGGCTCGAGCGCGTGGCCGAGCACGGCATGGCGCTCGGGCACGGCATAGGCACGGGCGGCGCGGCCGGGCAGGGCCTGGTCGGCGGTCGGCAGATCGGCGGGTTTCTTCTTCAGGAGCCACATGGGCGGGGCCTCGCTACGGAGTGCTTCGTTGCACATGAAATGGCGCGGCGTGCGGCCTGCGTAAAGGGGCGGACAGTTCAGAGGATGCCGAGCGGCCCTTCGCCCCGCTCGATGAGGAGCGGGATGACGAGGTCCTCCTCGTCGTCGAGATGGCGCAGGAGGCGCTGGAGGAACAGGGGAAGGGTGGTGGCGAGGCCGGCGATGGCGCCCGGTCGGTCGTCGGCAGGCGTCGCCAAGGCCCGGAGCAGGGTGTCGCTGGCGGTGCCCAGCTCGGCGATCGCCCGGTCGATGGCGTGGTGGTCGACGTCGAGGACCTCGAAGCCGCGGGCGAGGCGCGGTTCGGCGGTCCGGAAGACCGGGAAGTAGTGGAGATCCTCGATGCGGTGGTGGCCATGCAGCTCCTGCAGGAGGAAACCCATGCGGGGGCGGAACCAGGGGGCGAACCGGGCGGCGTCGAGGCGGCCCTCGCGCAGCTCCCCGGCGGCCATGGCGAGCGCTGCGGTGAGCTCGCGAAAGAGGTCGTGGCGTTGCAGCCAGAAGCGGCCGGTTGGCCCGATCCCGCCGGCAGTCGGCCAGGACTCGCGGGGATGGCGCTCGATGAGGAGGCGCAGCTCCGGCGGCCAGCCTGTGCGCCGGTCGAGGTCGAAATCTGTCATGGCCGGACCTTCACGACGACCGCTCATGACGTCGGGCCGGCGCAGTCGAGGAGCGGGCCGAGCTGGCCGACGCGCTCCTGGATGACCCGGCCGCGCTCGTCGGCATAGCGGCCATGCGGGCTGCGGTCGCGGGGGGCGGGGAGGATGACGGCGAGGCGGGCGGCCTCGGCGGGCGAGAGGTCGCTCGCCGGCTTGTCGAACCATGCCTGCGCTGCGGCTTCCGCTCCATAGATGCCGGGGCCGAGCTCGACGATGTTGAGGTAGAGCTCGAGGATGCGCTGCTTGCCCAGGACCAGCTCCAGCTGCGGTGCGAGCCAGGCCTCGAGCAGCTTGCGCACGAGGTCGCGGCCGGGCCAGAGGAAGAGGTTCTTCGCCGATTGCTGGGTCAGGGTGCTCGCACCGCGCGGCCGTTCGCCGGCCAGCGCCCGCTCGGCCTCGGCGCGCAGGGCCTCGAGGTCGAAGCCCCGATGCTCGCAGAAGAAATTGTCCTCCGACGCGATCACCGCGCGGGCGAGATGCGGGCTGATCTCCTGCATCGACCGCCAGCGATAGTCCAGGCCCTCGTTCTCGAGGAGCCGGAGCAGCATGAGCGGCGTCGCCGGCGGCGGCAGATGGCGGTAGGCGAGAAGGACGAGCGGCGGCAGGACGCAGAGCAGGAGGAAGAGCCAGAGGGCGGCGCGACGCAGCAGCCGGGCCGGCCACGAGCGGCGTTTCGGCGTCGCGGGCTTGCGGTCGCGCGAGCGTGCTGCAGGTCTCAGAGACGGCAACGTCCGGTGACGTCGAGCATGGATTCGGCGCTGCCGCGGAGCGTGTTCAGCAACTGGCGGGTGATCGCCTCGTCGTTGCAGCGGAGCGTCACGGTCTCGGGCGGGTCGGTGGCGAGGCGGATCTCGATCGTATGCTCGAGGGTGCCGCTGCGGGTGGCCGTGGCACGCGAGATGCGACCGCGGTCGAGCATCAGGAAGACCGTGCCCGACTGGTTGCCGGGCACGAGCTGCTGCAGGAGCAGGAGGTCGCCGGCCCGGGCGGTCGTCCCGGGGAGCGTGGCCGCGAGGCCGAGGCAGAGAAGTCCCAGTGCGGCGCGGCTCGTCGGCAATCGGTGCATCGGTCGTTCCCCCAGAGCGCCATCATGCTATATCTTCGCGCGGCTGCCAGCTACCCGGCGCTCGGCGCCGCCCTCTCAGGGCATCTACTTGCGGGATCGAACGCAGGCAACAGGACCGGGACGAGGGAGAATGCCACATGAGCTCGCGCAACGTGCTCATCGTCGTCGCCGTCATCATCGTGCTCGCGATCATCGGCTTCCAGCTCGGCTGGTTCGGTGGTGCCGAGGCGCCTGAAGAGGCGCCTGCCACGACGACCAACTGAGAGCGGGGACGAACCGAGGACCGGCGACGGGGTCGACCGCTCGACCCCGTCGCGCCGGGCTTCGGACTTCTCAGGCGAGCTCGCGAACGTCCGTCAGGTGGCCGGTGATCGCGGCCGCCACCGCCATGGCGGGGCTGACGAGGTGGGTGCGGCCGAGCCGGCCCTGGCGGCCCTCGAAATTGCGGTTGCTGGTCGAGGCGCAGCGCTCCTCGGGGGCGAGCTGGTCCGGGTTCATGCCGAGGCACATGGAGCAGCCGGCCTCGCGCCATTCGAAGCCGGCCTCCTTGAAGATCCGGTCCAGCCCCTCGGCCTCGGCCTGGTGCTTCACGAGGCCGGAGCCCGGCACCACCATGGCGCGCACGGTGGGCGCGATGTGCTTGCCTTCGATCACCTTGGCGGCGGCCCGCAGATCCTCGATCCGGCCATTGGTGCAGGAGCCGAGGAAGACCCGGTCGACCTTCACCTCGCGCATCGGCGTGCCGGGCTCCAGGCCCATATAGGCGAGCGAGCGCTCCATGGCGGCGCGCCGGCCGGCATCCTCGACCTTCGTCGGATCGGGGACGGCGCCGGAAATGCCGATCACATCCTGCGGGCTGGTGCCCCAGGTGACCTGCGGCTCGATGTCCTCGGCCCGGAGCGTGACCTCCTTGTCGTAGCGCGCACCCTCGTCCGAGGGGAGGAGCCGCCAGGCGGCGACGGCCTGCTCGAAGGCGCCGGCCTTGGGCGTCATGGGGCGGCCCTTGATGTACTCGAACGTGACCTCGTCCGGGGCGATCAGGCCGGCCCGCGCCCCCGCCTCGATCGACATGTTGCAGACCGTCATCCGGCCTTCCATCGAGAGCCCGCGGATCACGGAGCCCGCATACTCGATGACGTGGCCGGTGCCGCCTGCCGTGCCGATCTTGCCGATGATGGCGAGGATCACGTCCTTGGCGGTGACGCCGAAGCCGAGCTCGCCGTCGACCGTGATGCGCATGTTCTTCGGGCGCTTCTGCAGGAGCGTCTGCGTCGCCAGGACGTGCTCGACCTCGGACGTGCCGATGCCGAAGGCGAGCGCCCCGAAGGCGCCGTGTGTCGAGGTGTGGCTGTCGCCGCAGACGATCGTCGTGCCGGGCAGGGTGAAACCCTGCTCGGGGCCGATGATGTGCACGATCCCCTGGCGGATGTCGTTGACGTCGTAGAGCTGGACGCCGAACTCGCGGGCGTTCCGCTCCAAGGCCTCGACCTGGATGCGCGCGGTCTCGTCCTTGATGCCCTTGGCCCGATCCGGGTCGGTCGGCACGTTGTGGTCGACCACGGCGAGCGTCGCCTCGGGCCGGCGAACCCGGCGGCCGGCGGCGCGCAGGCCCTCGAAGGCCTGCGGGCTGGTGACCTCGTGCACGAGGTGCCGGTCGATGTAGATCAGGCAGGTGCCGTCGTCCTGCTCCTCGACGAGATGCGCCTGCCAGATCTTGTCGAAGAGGGTCTGCGGGCCGTTCACTGCCATCGGGTCGGTTCCAGGGGCTCGGATCAAGGGGTGCGGCGAAAGCCGGTCAGGCTTCGGTGCCGGTCGTCTCGACGGCCGCCCCGGCGGTCTTCGAGGCAGGCCGCTCGGTCCGCCGCTCGGCGATGCGGGCCGACTTGCCGCGGCGCTCGCGGAGGTAATAGAGCTTCGCCCGCCGCACCTTGCCGCGGCGCACGACGTCGACGCTGTCGATGCGCGGGCTGTAGAGCGGGAAGACGCGCTCCACGCCCTCGCCGTAGGAGATCTTGCGGACGGTGAAGGACGAGTTCACGCCGCGATTGCGCCGGGCGATGCACACGCCCTCGAAGGCCTGGACGCGCTCGCGGTTGCCCTCGATCACGCGGACATTGACCCGGAGCGTGTCGCCCGGGCGGAACTCGGGCACCGCGCGCTCGGCGGTAAGGACCTGGATCTGCTGCTGCTCGATCTGCTGGATGATGTTCATCGCGTGGGCTCCGGCTGGGCGAAGGTGCTATCGGGTTGGGAATGGCCGGCGGCCGCTGCCAGGAGGTCGGGGCGGCGCCGGCGGGTCAGGGCCAGGGCGGCGGCCTGCCGCCAGGCATGGATCTCGGCGTGGTGGCCGGAGAGCAGGACGGGCGGCACGGTCCGCCCCTGCCAGGTCTGCGGCCGGGTGTATTGCGGGTATTCGAGGAGGCCCGAGCTGAAGCTCTCCTCCTCGAGCGAGGCGCTGCTGCCGACGACGCCGGGCAGGAGGCGCACCGTCGCGTCGAGCAGCGCCATGGCGGCGATCTCGCCGCCGGTCATGACGAAGTCGCCGAGCGAGACCTCCTCGAAGCCGCAGGCCTCGAGCGCGCGCTCGTCGACCCCCTCGTAGCGGCCGCAGAGGATGACCGCTCCCGGCGCCGCCGCGAGCCGGCGTGCCGCGTCCTGGCCGAAGGGCCGGCCGCGCGGGCTCATGTAGAGGAGCGGGCGCGTGTCTTCGGACCCGTGCACGGCGGCCACCGCCGCCGCGACCACGTCCGGCCGCATCACCATGCCGGCGCCGCCGCCGAAGGGCGTGTCGTCGACGCTGCGGTGGCGGTCGGTGGCGAAGTCGCGAAGATCGATGGCATCGAGCGACCAGATGCCGGCCTCGAGCGCCCGGCCGAGCACCGAGCAGCCCAGGGGCCCCGGGAAGAGGTCCGGGAAGATGGTGAGCACCGAGGCGCGCCAGGGCGTCGTCATGCGGCCACCTCCTCGCCTTCGGCGAGAGCGGCGCTCGTCACCACCACGCGGCGGCGGTCGAGATCGACCTCGGGCACATGGGCGAGGGTGAAGGCCACCATCCGGCTCGCCCCGGCCGCGTCGACATATTCCAGCACGTCGCCGGCACCGAAATCGTGGACCGCGACGATCCGGCCGATCTCCTCGCCTGCTTCGGTCACGACCGCGAGGCCGATAAGGTCGGCGTGATAGAACGTATCGTCGTCCTCGGTCGCCGGCAGGCGGTCGCGGGGCACATAGAGGCGAAGGCCGCGCAGCGCCTCGGCGGCGTCCCGGTCGGTGATGCCCTCCGCCGCCACGATGATCCCGCCCTTGCACGGGCCGATGGCCCGCACCCGGAAGAGCTCATGGCCTTCCTCGTCGCAGAGCGCCCCGTAGCCGGCGACGTTTGCCGGCTCCTCGGTGAAGCTCTTGAGCTTGAGCGCACCGCGCACGCCATGCGCTGCCGCGACCGCGGCGACGCAGACGAGATTGGGGGGAGTTTGGGCGGTGCGGGACATGCGCGTGGCGTTCTCGGGCCTTGGCCTGGTCAGGCGCTGGCGGCCTCGCTCTCGCTCTCGGCCTTCGCCTTCTTCGCGGCGATCTCCTCGGCCTTCTTGCCGGTGCCGCGCTGGCGCGTCGCACCCGGCAGGATGCCGGCCTTGTCGAGGAAGCGGGCCATGCGGTCGCTCACCTGGGCGCCGTGGCCCAGATAGTGGCGGATGCGCTCCTCGTTCATGACGATGCGCTCCGGATGCTCGTCCGGCAGCAGCGGGTTGTAGTGGCCGAGCTTCTCGAGGAAGCGGCCGTCGCGGGCGTAGCGCGTGTCGGCGGCGATGATGCGGTAGTAGGGGCGCTTCTTCGCTCCCCCTCGGGCCAGGCGGATCTTGACGGCCATTGGACTTCCAGACGGTTGGGGTTGGGTGAACGGGCTCGGTCGGTTCGAAAGGCGGGCTAGCGGGGCAGCATGCCGGGTGGCATGTGGCGGCCGAGGAACTGCTTCGGCCCGCCCGCCTTCTTCATCTTCTTCATCATGTCCTGCATCTGCCGGTGCTGCTTGAGCAGCCGGTTGACCTCCTGCACCGAGGCGCCGGCGCCGGCGGCGATGCGCCGCTTGCGCGAGGCCGCGATGATCTCCGGGCTGCGGCGCTCGTGGCGGGTCATGCTGTCGATGATCGCCGACTGCCGCAGGATGATCTTCTCGTCGACATTGGCTTCGGCGAGCTGCTTCTTGATCTTGCCGACGCCGGGCAGCATGCCGAGGATCCCGCCCATGCCGCCCATCTTGCCGACCTGCTTGAGCTGGCTCTGCAGATCGTTGAGGTCGAAGCGGCCCTTGGTCATCTTCCGGGCGAGCTTCTCGGCTTCGTCCTTGTCGACCAGCTCCGAGGCCTTCTCGACCAGGCTGACGACGTCGCCCATCTCGAGGATGCGGCTCGCCATGCGCTCGGGGTGGAAGGCGTCGAGGCCGGAGAGCTTCTCGCTGGTGCCGACGAACTTGATCGGCTTGCCGGTGACCTCGCGCATGCTGAGTGCCGCACCACCCCGGGCGTCGCCGTCGAGGCGGGTCAGCACGATGCCGGTGATGCCGATGCGCTCGGCGAAATGGCGAGCGACGTTGACCGCGTCCTGGCCGGTGAGGCTGTCGGCGACGAGCAGCGTCTCGTGCGGCCGGGCGAGGTCGCGCACCTCGGCCAGCTCGTCCATCAGCGTGTCGTCGATGTGCAACCGGCCGGCCGTGTCGAGGATGAGCGTGTCATAGCCCTCGCGCCGCGCCTGCTCCAGCGCCCGCCTTGTGATGGCGACCGGGCTCTCACCGGGCACGATCGGCAGGCTGGTGACCCCGGCCTGCCCGGCCAGCACCTCGAGCTGGTGCTGGGCAGCCGGGCGCTGCACGTCGAGCGAGGCGAGGAGAACGCGCTTCTTCTCCTTGTCCTTGAGGCGCAGCGCCAGCTTGCCGCTGGTGGTCGTCTTGCCCGAACCCTGCAGGCCGACCATCAGGACGACGCCGGGCGGGCCGCCGAGCTCGAGCCCGGCGCTGGAGCCGCCCAAGAGCTCGATCAGCTGGTCGTGGACGATCTTGACGACCATCTGGCCGGGCGTGACCGACTTGATCACCTCCTGGCCGACGGCGCGCTCCTTGACCCTGGCGACGAAGCTCTTGACCACGGGCAGCGCCACGTCAGCCTCGAGCAGGGCGATGCGGATCTCCCGCATTGCCTCCGCTACATCGGCCTCGCCGAGCGCGCCGCGCTTGCGCAGCCGATCGAAGACGCCGCCCAGACGCTTGGTCAGGCTATCGAACATGTCCCGCACCGTGAACGAGGAGCCGGGCCGGTCGCCCGTTGCACCAGGTCGGTTCCTCGTGAGGAAGTCATTGCGCAACAGCGCTCGCCGCGCCCTTGCGGGAGCGTCGCGAAAGGGCTTTCTAGGCGGTCGGGCGTGCCAGCGTCAAGTCGGATCGGGCGAAGTCGCCGGTGACCGGGCGCCGCTGCCGCGGCCCGACGGGCAATTGCGTTTGGGGCCGCTTCGCCTTATGCCGCAGCGCATGATCACCTTCCTCAAGATGCACGGGCTCGGCAACGACTTCGTCGTCCTCGACGGGCGGCGGGAGGCGCTGCCGCTCGACGCCGATCTGGTGCGGCGGCTGGGCGACCGGCATCGGGGGATCGGCTTCGACCAGCTCGCCCTGCTGATGCCGAGCGAGATCGCCGACGTCGCCGTGCGCTTCTACAATACCGACGGCTCCGAGGCCGGCGCCTGCGGCAATGCCAGCCGCTGCATCGCGGCACTGGTCGGGCGCGAGCGCGACCGGCGGCAGGTGACGCTGGCGACCGCGGGCGGCGTGCTGCCGAGCCGGCTCATGGACGACGGGCGGATCGCCGTCGACATGCCGGCCCCGCGCCTCGGCTGGGAGGACGTCCCGCTCAGGGAGCCGGCCGATACGCTTGAACTCGATCTCGGCGTGGCCGGCCTGCCGCCGGCGGTGGCCCTCTCGATGGGCAACCCGCACGCGGTGCTCTTCGTCGACGACGTGGACCTCGCCGAGCGGCATGGGGCAGCACTCGAGCGGCACGCGCTCTTTCCCGAGCGGGCGAACATCGGCTTCGCCCGGGTGCTGGGACCGGAGCGCATCAGGCTTCGCGTCTTCGAGCGGGGCAGCGGGCTGACGCTTGCCTGCGGCAGCGGCGCCTGCGCGGCGCTCGTGGCGGCCGTTCGCCGGGGGCTCGTGGCGGAGCGCGCCACCCTGGTTCTCGACGGCGGCGAGCTGGAGGTCGCCTGGGCGGGCGAGGGCCCGGTCCGGATGACCGGGCCCTATGCCATCAGCTTCTCCGGCAGCTTCGATCCCGCCACCATCGGGCGCCGGGCATGAGCGGGATCGACGTCGTCACCTTCGGCTGCCGCCTCAACATCTTCGAATCCGAGGTGATGCGCCGCCACGCCGCCGCGGCCGGGCTCGAGGACCTTGTCATCGTCCACACTTGTGCCGTCACCGCCGAGGCCGAGCGGCAGGCGCGCCAGGCGATCCGCCGCGCGAGGCGGGCCCGGCCCGAAGCGCGGATCGTGGTCACCGGCTGCGCCGCGCAGATCACGCCCGAGGCCTATGCCGGGCTCGCCGAGGTCGACCACCTGGTCGGCAACGACACGAAGCTCCGGCCCGAGACCTGGCAGGGCCTCGCCCGGCCGGAGCCCGTGGCACCCGCGGTCGGCGACATCATGGCGCTGGAGCGGACCTCGGGCGAGATGGTCGAGGGTTTCGAGCAGCACACCCGGGCCTTCGTCCAGGTGCAGGACGGTTGCGACCATCGCTGCACCTTCTGCGTCATTCCCTACGGCCGGGGCAACAGCCGGAGCGTGCCCGCTGAAGAGGTGCTGGCGCAGGTCAGGAAGCTGGTGGAGGCCGGCTACAAGGAGGTCGTGCTGACCGGCGTCGACCTCACGTCCTACGGCAAGGAGCTGGCGGGTCGCCCGCCGCTCGGCCGGCTGGTCGGCCGGATCCTGGAAGAGGTGCCGGCGCTGCCGCGGCTCCGGCTTTCCTCGCTCGACCCGGCCGAGATCGACGCGGAGCTCTTCGCGCTGGTCACCGAGGAGCCGCGGGTCATGCCGCATGTGCATCTCAGCGTGCAGGCCGGCGACGACATGATCCTCAAGCGCATGAAGCGGCGGCACCTCCGCCACGACGTCATCGAGCTCTGCGCGCGGTTGCGGGCGGCGCGGCCCGGCATCGTCTTCGGCGCCGACCTGATCGCCGGCTTTCCGACCGAGGACGAGACGATGTTCGAGCAGTCGCTCGCCATCGTCGAGGAGGCCGGGCTCACCTTCCTCCACGTCTTCCCCTATTCGCCCCGCCCCGGCACGCCGGCGTCCCGCATGCCGCAGCTGGCAAAGCCGCTCGTCAAGGAGCGCGCGGCGCGCCTTCGGGCAAAAGGCGAGGCGGCGCTCGACCGCTTCCTTGCGGGCGAGGTCGGCCGCCGGCGCCGGGTGCTGGTCGAGCGCGGCGGCCGCGGCCACACCGAGGAGTTCGCGCCGATCCGCCTCGCCGGGCCGGTGCCGGGCGGCACGCTCGCCGAGGTGGCGGTGACGGGAGTCGATGGCGGGCTGTTGGTGGGGCAGGCGGCGTTGTGAGCGGGACCCCTCTCTTTGGTCGACTTGAGCCTGTTGAGTTGCGCACGGGTTGGATCTCGGAAGCACAGAACTTCACGCCGTGGTTGGCCGAGGACGAGAATATCGAATTGCTGGGCCAGGCGATCGGGATCAATCTCGTAGTCGAGGCGATCGAGAAGCCGGTCGGGGACTTCCGTGCCGACATCATCTGTCGCGAGGCCGAAACCAGCCGACTCGTGCTGATCGAGAATCAGGTGGAGCCGAGCGACCATCGGCATCTCGGCCAAATTCTCACTTACGCCGCCGGCTCTGAAACAGCCGTGGTTATCTGGATCGTGAGCCGCCTGCGGCCTGAGCATCGTGCCGCCATTGACTGGTTCAACCGCATTACTCGCGATGATTTCTTCTTCTTCGGCATCGAGATCGAGCTCTGGCGGATCGGTACTTCACCGCCGGCACCTCGGTTCAATGTCGTTGTCGAGCCGAATGAATGGCAGCGTGCAGTTGCCAAGCGAGTGGAGCGCACGAGGTCCGGCGAACCCGAAGGTATTGACGTCAATCGTGTGGCTTATTGGGAGGCATTCGAGGCGGCTCTTGAAAGCAAAAGGGGTGACCTCAAGCCGCGCGGACGCGCGCCCCGCTCGGGCGCTTATAGCTTCACGCTCGCGCGGGACGTCTATCTTTGGGCCTACAGAGATGTGGCAAAGCGAGAGATCGGCGTGTTTCTCGGGCTTTATGGGGTCGGCGCCACCGAGCGTTTCGAGCTGCTTAGTTGTGAGCGGCAGGCAATAGAGAGCGAGGTCGGAGAGCCGCTCCTTTGGCGAGAGAAAAAGGCTGGCAGCGTCTACCAGATCATGCTGCGTCGTCCGAATGCCAACGCGCTTGACGAGCCGGATTGGCCGAATCAACATGAATGGTTGATCGATCGACTCGAGCGATTCCGAGCGGCGTTGTTGCCTAGGCTTGAGCGAATCCAAAGCGAGAGTGGCCGCCTGTCGTGACTCAGGAAGAGAAGAAGGGCTGGTTCGGGCGGCTGCTGAAGCGTGGCGAGCCGGCGGCCCCGCCGCCGGAGGCGGCTGCGGAGCGGCCGGCCGAGCCCGCTGCACCAGTCGAGGCGCCGCCCGCGGCGTCGGCCCCGGAATCGGCACCGGAAGCGCCCAGGCAGGGCTGGCTCGGGCGGCTGCGGCAGGGGCTGGCGCGGTCGTCGAATGCGCTGACGGGCAGCATTGCCGGGATCTTCACCAAGCGGCGGCTGGACGACGAGACCCTCGAGGAGCTCGAGGAGGCGCTGATCATGGCGGATCTCGGGGTCGCCACCTCGGCGAAGATGGTCCAGGCGATTGCCAGGGGGCGGTTCGGCAAGGAGGTCACGGATACCGAGATCCGGACCGCACTCGCCACCGAGATCGGCCGGGTGCTGGCGCCCGTCGCCGAGCCTCTGCCCATGCGCGAGGCCTTGCAGCCGCAGGTGATCCTGGTCTGCGGGGTGAACGGGGTCGGCAAGACGACGACCATCGGCAAGCTCGCCAAGCAGCAGATGCTGGCCGGCCGGCGGGTGCTGCTGGCTGCCTGCGACACGTTCCGTGCTGCGGCCGTCGAGCAGCTCGAGATCTGGGGCAACCGCAATGGCTGCCCGGTGATGAAGGCGAAGACCGGCGCCGATGCGGCAGGGCTTGCCTACGACGCGCTGGCACGCGCGCGGCGCGAGGGCTTCGACGTGCTGCTGATTGACACGGCCGGGCGGCTGCAGAACAAGTCCGAGCTGATGGACGAGCTCGCCAAGATCATCCGGGTGATCCGGAAGCTCGAGCCCGAGGCACCGCACGACGTGCTCCTCGTGCTCGACGCCACGACCGGCCAGAACGTCCACAGCCAGGTCGAGATCTTCCAGGCCATGGTCGAGGTCAGCGGCCTCGTCGTCACCAAGCTCGACGGCTCGGCCAAGGGCGGGGTGGTGGTGGCCCTTGCCGAGCGCTTCGGTTTGCCGGTACACGCGGTCGGCGTCGGCGAGGGGATCGACGATCTCAGGCCGTTCTCGGCCGACGCCTTCGCCCGCGGCCTGCTCGGCCTCGAGCCGGCCGCGCGGGACGCGGCCTGACCCGCCACGCAGCCGGAGACTGGTGCGCATGAAACGGAACATCGTCGAGAGCCTGCTCGGAGCCCTGGTCCTGCTGGTGGCCGTGGGCTTCTTCGTCTGGGCCTATGCGCGGGCCGATGTCGGCGATCCGGGCGGCAACGTGCTGAGCGCCAAGTTCGACCGGATCGACGGACTCGACGTGGGCGGCGCCGTTCGGATCAGCGGCATCCGGGTCGGCCAGGTGATCGAGCAGCGCCTCGATCCCGTCTCGTTCCGGGCCGAAGTGCGGTTCAGCGTCGACCGCTCGGTCGAGCTGCCGTCCGACAGCACGGCGGCGGTCGTCAGCTCCGGCCTGCTCGGCGGCAAGTATCTGGCGATCGTGCCGGGTGGCGACGACATCATCCTCGAAGACGGTGACGAGATCACCTTCACCCAGTCCTCGGTGAACTTCGAGGACCTGCTCGGCCAGTTCATCTTCAGCCAGACCAGCGGCGGCGGCGCAGCCGCCGAATGAGGCACGGGCTCGGTCTCGCTGCCGCCCTGCTCCTGGTAGGGGCCGGCACGGCTGCCGCCGAGCCCACGCTCGAGCACGGCGTGGCGGTGCTGCAGGGCCTCGACAAGGTGACGGCACGGGTCAGCGTGCTGGAGCTTGGGATCGGCGAGGAGATCCGCTTCGGCAGCCTCGCCATCCGGGCCCGCGCCTGCCTCGAGACGCCGCCGACCGAGCCGCCGGAGAGTGCGGCCTTCCTCGAGATCGACGAGGTCGAGGCCGGCGACGGGCCCGAGGCGGTCTTCACCGGCTGGATGTTCGCGTCGACCCCGGGCATCTCCGCCCTCGAGCATCCGGTCTACGACGTCTGGGTGATCGACTGCGCGGCCCCGCTCGTCACCGACGACCCGGCACCCTGAGGCTTCCCCGCCGCCGTCAGTACCGCCCGCCGGCCGGCACGCAGAAAGCGTAGTCGCGATCGAGATAGGCGAGGGGCGCTGCGGCCTCGTGATCGGTCGCCGCCAGCACGCGGCCGATGATGACGTCGTGCGTGGCGACGGTGAGGCGCTGGGTGACCCGGCAGTCGAAGGCGGCGCAGGCGTTGGCTAGTATCGGGGCACCGCTCTCGAGGGTGAGCCACTCGGCGGCCTGGAACCGCGCCTCGCCCTCGATGCCGAGGCGTCCGCCGAAGCGGTCGGCCAGCGCCTCCTGGCCATGGGCCAGCACGTTCACGGCGAAATGGCCGGTCTCGAGGATGGTGGCGTGGGTCTCCATGCCGCGATTGGCGCAGACGAGGAGATGCGGCGGTTCGGCCGCGACCGAGCAGACCGCGGTGGCGGTGAAGCCGTTGCGCCGGCCGGGCGGGCCGCTGGTGACGATGGTGACGCCGGCCGGCAGGAGGCGCATGGCGGCGACGAAGGCTTCAGGCGTGGCATTCACGAAGGGCGACGCTTCCCGGGCTCGGCGGGACGGCGCGTCCCGGTCGTGCTCGTCAGTAGGCGTTCGGGTGGCTGAAGCCGACGAGCAGGGTCATCAGGATGATACGGAGATCGAGAGCCAGCGACCAGTTCTCGATGTAGTGCAGGTCGAACTGGACCCGCCGCTCCATCTTTTCCAGTGTCTCGGTCTCGCCGCGCAGCCCGTTGACCTGCGCCCAGCCGGTGATGCCGGGCTTGACCCGATGGCGGGCCAGGTACTCGTCGATGAGCTGGGCGTACTGCTCGTTGTGGGCGACCGCGTGCGGCCGCGGCCCGACGATCGACATCTCGCCGCGCAGCACGTTGAAGAACTGCGGCAGCTCGTCGAGGCTGGTCCGCCGGAGGATGGCGCCGAAGGGGGTGATGCGCGGATCGGTGCGCCGCGCCTGCTCGACGGCGCCGAGTCCGGCCTGACCCTGGTCCACGTACATCGAGCGGAACTTGAAGACCTCGATGATCTCGTTGTTGAAGCCGTAGCGCTTCTGGCGGAAGAAGACCGGCCCCGGCGAGGAGAGCTTCACGCCGATGGCGATGCTCAGCATGAGGGGCGAGACGAGCAGCAGGATGAGGCTGGCGAGGAGGCGGTCCTCGATCGTCTTGGCGATGCCGTCCCAGCCGGTGATCGGCTTCTCGAAGACGTTGAGCAGCGGCACGCCGCCGATATGCGAGACGCCCCGATGCGGCAGATGGAAGCCGATGACGTCCGGGCAGAGGCGGATGTCGGCCGGCAGGCTCTTCAGCTTCTTGAGCCAGCCGAGCAGGCGTTCCTCCGCCCCCCAGGGCAGCGCCACGACGACCTGGTCGATGCGGTGCTGGCGGGCGAAGATCAGGAGGTCGTCGATCGTCCCCAGCACCGGGTAGCCCGCAATGTAGTCCGGGATGCGGTCGCGCCGGTCGTCGAAGAGGCCGATGATGTTGACGTGGCGCTGCTGGCGGCGGAGGTGCTCGATGAAGCGACGGCCGTGCTCGCCGGCGCCGATGACGGCGACGTTGCGGGTCAGCCGGCCGGCTTTCGCCCAGCGCAGGAGCTGCATCCGCATCAGGCAGCGCAGGCCGAAGAGGGCGACGAAGCCGGTGAGCAGCCAGAGGGCGACCCAGCCGCGCGACACCGTGTCGAGCAGGCCGGCGGCGAACCCCAGGAGCAGGAGCAGGCCGAGCACGAGCGGCCAGGCGAGGAGCAGGCGGCGCGCCTGCTCGGCGAGCTGGGTCAGGTGCTGGAACTGGTACAGGCCGGCGAGCTGGAAGGCGTTGAGCGACACCAGGGCGCCGAGCGCCAGGCTGTAGATGGTGAACGTGTCGATCTCGAAGGTGCCGAAGCGGAAGACGAAGGCGCCGAGCCCGCTGAGCAGCACGAGCAGCACGTCGCCGACCCGCAGCATGCCGGTCACCACGCTCGGCGCCAGCCAGTCGGTGCGCCGCTCGAGCTTCGGGCGGCGTACGTCCTTGTCGTGGTCGAGAATCAGTTGCACGAGCTTCTGCCGCTTCTATCCGGCCGACTGCCGTCAGGTCGGGCCCGCCGTCGATGGCCCCTGACGCCCTTCTTGCCACGCAATCCTTAATGGGGCGTTAAGCTGTCACCCCTTGGTTTATCACCTAAGGGTAGATTAATGTCTAATAATTTCCCGTTATGCGGGAGTTCGGCGGAGCAGCATGGCCAGCATGGGCTGGTCGAAGCGCCGGCTGCCGTCCGGCTGCGGCCGGCCGAGCCTCTCGAAGCGCTCGGTGATCGTCGGCAGCGCCCGGGTAGCGGCAGGCGCACGACCGGGATCCGCGCGGGTGAAGGCGGCGACGACGGCGGCAACATCCGCGAAGGCGAGCGCCGTCGGGTACTCGATCCTCCGGGCCGGCACGAGCAGGTCGGAGGAGACGGCCGCGATGGCGGCAAGTGCGGCCGCACGCACCGCGGTCTCGTCGTCGAGCGGCCTCAGGAGCTCGAAATAGCCGCCCTGGGCCAGGGGCTCGATGACCAGGAGGTCGCCGCCCGGGCGGAGGACGCGCGCCGCCTCGACGAGGGCCGCCGCCGGCTCGACATGGTGCAGGCTGTTGAAGAAGAGGGCCGCATCCACGCCGCCATCGGCGAGCGGGAGCGCTTCGGCGCGGGCGGCGATCCACCGGTCGTTCCGGTTCTCCTCCGAGCCGGCGGAGGCACGAGCGAAGGCGGAGCGCAGCAGCGGGACGTTCGGCTCGATGCCGATGGCCCGGGCGCCCTCGCGGCGGAGCCAGGCGACGAGAGCACCATTGCCGCTGCCGATGTCGAGGATCCGGCGGCCTGCGGGGCGGAGCATCTCGCGGATGATCTCCTTCGTCCCCCGGCGGTCCTTCGCTTGGGATGTGCCGGCCATCCTGCTATGCTCGGCGCACATTTCTGGCCTCGACCCCGGAGACCCGCACCTTGCGCGGCACCATTCTCGTCATCGTCGTGCTCCTCGGCCTGCTCGGCTTCGCCAGCTGGCTGGCTTACGACACCTGGCACGACCTGAGCGAGACCCAAATCGGCTTTCACGGCATGGTGGCGCTCGCGGCGGGTGTCGGGGTCACCCTGCTGCTCGGGGTCGGCCTGATGAGCCTCGTCTATTTCAGCCACCGGCGCGGCTACGACGACGAGGCCGGGCGCGACTGAGGGGGCGGCGCCGGGCCGCCGGCGCGCAGGAAGTCCCGAAGGATCGTCGGCACGGTCGAGGGCGGTGCCGCGGGCGGCGGCCCCGGGTCATCGATCGCTCTCCGGATGGCGTCCGCGAGCCCGGCCGGATCGTTGCAGACCCGTAGCGGCAGGAGTGTCGCGAGGCGTTCGGCGAAACGGCGCTGGTCGTTGGCGGGATGGCGCCGGCTGATGGTGCCCTGGCGCGGCACGAGGACGATGCGGCAGCGGGCGCGGAGCGCGTCGCCGATCAGGCCCATTCCGGCATGGCAGACGGCGACCTCGCTCCGGCGGAGCCGGGCAATGAGCTCGTCCGGTGCCAGGAAGCGCACATGGGCCAGGTGGCGGGGCACCACCCGCGAATGGCCGATCTGGGCGAAGCCATGGATGCCGAGGGCCGCCGCGGCACGGTCGGCGCCGGCGACCAGATCGTCGAAGCCATGCGCGAAGGTGCCGACGCCGACGAAGATCAAAGGAGCAGGCCCTCGGCCAGGACGGCCTTGGGGAAGTGGTGCCGGCGGTCCGGCCACTGCACGATGAAGAGATCGGCGAAGGGGTAGACGAGGCGCCCGGCGAGGGTGGGCTCGCTGCTGCCGGCGGTCTCGATGAAGATCACCCGGGCGCCGATGCATTTGGCCAGCAGCAGGAGCGGCACGGCGACGTCGGCGCCGGTCGAGATGACCAGGGCCGGCCGCTCCCGGCAGAGAATGGCGAGGCTCTGCCAGGCATTCAGAAGCGTGCGGCCGGGCGAGCGGCGCGGGTGGCAGACGAAATGGCGGCGGTGGCCCGGCTCGAGGGGCGGCGGCGGGCGGCCGTCGTCGAAAGTGACGTGGCAGGCGTCGAGCAGGCGGATACCGGCGAGGGCGCGGTCGAGCTCCGCCTTGTGGCCGCCCGGCGAGTAGGCGAGGCAGATGCGGCGCGGCTCCACATGGAGCGGCTCGGCCGGCGGCTCGCTCACGGCACCCGGACCAGCTCTCGATTGGCGAAGCCGCGGCATAGGCGCGCCTGCCGGTCGAGGACGAGGGCCAGCGGCTCGGTCTGCTCGAAGCGGCGCAGCTGTGCCGGATGGTCATAGGCGTAGAGGTCGAGCGGCAGGCCGACGCAGAAGGCCCAGGCGCGCAGCTCCAGGAGCAGGAGATTGGTGCGCAGCCAGCCGATCCAGCCGGGCGGGAAGATCAGCCTGAGATCGACATCCGAGCGCGCGCCGGGCAGCGAGCGCAGGCGCGCCGCCGAGCCGATCAGCACCGCCTCCTGCAGCCAGGTGCTGCGGCGCACGCGCCGGATCAGGGTCCGGGTGCGGGTCGCGAGCACGACCGGGTCCCGGCGATAGGCCGGGCAGTAGCGCAGGCAGACCCAGAGCTGCCCGTTCAACGTGAAGTTGACCGAATGGGCCAGGCCGAGGGCGAGGCCGAGCACCGCCCCGGGCGGTGCCCCGGCAGCCGGGCCGGCGAGCAGCGAGGCGGTGATCGCGGCGGCGAGACCGACGAGCAGCAGCAGGCGGAAGCTCAGCTCCTTGGGGTCCATGCCGCGCATGCCCTGGGCCAGCCAGTTGACCGCCAGGATCACGAAGCAGTTGTGCGTGGCGAACCAGGGCTCGGCCGAGCTTGCGCGGAAGCGGAAAGTCTTGGCTTTGGGTTGCATCGGCAGGTTGCATCGATCGTGGCTGAGTCGCTAGAACATCAACTTATAATTGAAATCTCTCGTGGAGGACAAGATGCGCGTTGGCCGGTCCGGAGGGGCGGCTGCCGGCGCCCTTCGCCTGGCCTTCCTGGCGACCCTGGTCATGCCGGCGCTTTCCGCCTCGACCATCGCCGGCCTCGGCTTCGCCGACCTGCGCATCGTCGTCTTCGTTGGTCTCTTCGCAGCGCTGGCGCTGGGTGCCTTGCTGCTGCGGCCCGTTCTCGACCGGCGCCAGCGGACGGTGCCGCTGGTGGCACTCTGGCTCCTCGGGCTGATCGCGGCCGTGAACCTCGGCAGCAGCGGCGAGCTGCTCGACTACCGGATCCTGCTGCCGATCCTGGCGCTGCTGGTGGCACCGAACCTCCGGGCCGCCCTCGGCGACCTCGCCATCGTGCGGGTGGTGCTGCTGGCGGGCGGCTTCTACGTGCTGGCGACGGCGGCCGGGGCCCTCTTCGTGCCCTCGGCCGCCACGCTGCGCAACGTCGCCGAGCATGTCCGCATCGACGTCACCGGCTCGGTCGTGCTGCATGCGAGCCTCTGCACGATCATCGCGGTCGCGGCGCTGGCCGGCTGCACCGCCGGCGGGCGAGGGGGGAAGCGGCTGCTGCTCGCCCTCGTGGTGGTCACCGCCGCCTGCATGGTGCTGCTCACGGGCACGCGCACGGCGCTCGCCACGCTCATCGTCCTGGCGTTCCTTGCAGTCTGGTCCGGCACCTGGCGGCCGCTGGCGCGGCCCCGGACGCTCGCCCTCGGCCTCGCCGCGCTGGGCGGGGTCGCCCTGCTCTCGACGCTGGTCGGCGACACGCTCTGGACCCGGCTGGTCGAGCTCGATCGGGCGGACTACTCGTCCGGGCGCTGGCCGGCGATCGGGCACTGGCTGGCGCTGAGCGGCGGTGCACCCTTCGGCCTCGGCATGGGCACGATCCGCGCCACGCTCGCCGCCGGCCGGCCGTTCATCGGCGAGGGTGAGCTGCTCGAGTGGCCGCACAACGAGCTCGTCCGCTTCTATGTCGAGGCCGGGGTGCCGGGACTGGTGCTGGTGCTGCTGCTGCTCGGCGAGGTCACCCGCCTCGCCCTGCAGCGGGCGCGGGCGACGGGCGACCCCGCGGAGCGGGCGCTGGTCCTCGTGATCGCCGCCGATCTCTGGGCGCAGTGTCTGTTCCAGAACTATTTCAACGGCGTCTACCAGGCGACCGTGCTGGTGCTGCTGGTCGGCGTCCTGGCGGCCGGCGGCACCCGCACGCCCGGTCCGGATTGCCCGGCGCAGCGCTAGCATGTTGCTGTAACGTGCTTGTGCTGTGAAGCGGTCGTCGACAGTATCGGCACGCGTCGCACGGTATATTCGGGTGCGGCTTCAGCGTGCGTAGCAAGCAGAGGATGACGACCAATGAAGCAGGCGCTCGCCAGTCTTGGCACGGCTCTCTTGTGCAGCCTCGCCGCCCTCCCGCTGCCGGCTGGTGCCGAGGTCAGCGACGGGACGCTCGCCTCGCTCAGCGCGCCCGACGAGGTCGACACGCGTATCGGCACGCTGGAGTTCGAGAACGGGGCGCCGACGGATGCCACGGCCGAGACCGTCTATGACACCATCGACTTCACCCGGGCGCTGAACGTCTACAACAACAGCTTCCGTGGTGCTTCGGCGCTGGCGTTGAAGAAGGGCTTCGAGAGCATCGGCGCCGAGAGTGGCGACATCGTCATCTTCTCCGAGCTCATGGATGCGAGCTCGCTGTTCCTGACGGCCAACGCCGACACCGTCTACTACCTCGGCTGGATCGATCTATCCAAGGGGCCGGCGGTCATCGACCAGCCTTCAGGCGGGCTCGGCGCGGTCAACGACATGTGGTTCCAGTGGGTGATCGACGTCGGCAAGCCGGGGCCCGACCGGGGGCTCGGCGGCAAGTACCTGATCGTCGGACCCGACTACGACGGCCCGTTGCCCACGGGCGGCTACTTCGTGGCGCATGCTAGGACCAACCACGTGCTCTATGCGCTCCGCGCCTTCATCGAGGACGGCAAGGACCCGAAGCCCGCGGTCGAGAACATCAAGCAGAACCTCAAGATCTATCCCTATGTCCCGGGCAGCTACGGCACGCCAATCGCCGAGGCGCTGAAGGGCGAGGTGCGGCTCGCGGGCGAGCCGAAAATTCCGGAGATGACGTTCATCGAGGGCAGCGGCGTCGCTTTCAACACCATCCCGCCAAGTGACTACGGCTTCTTCGAGTTGATCAACGAGAACGTCCAGAACGAGCCGGCGACCAGCTACGACGTCGAGCTGGCCGGGCAGCTTGCGGCCATCGGCATCGTCCACGGCAAGGATTTCGCCCCCGACGAGCGGATGAAGAAGATTTTGACGGACGCCGCCGCCGTCGGCCAGGCCTTCGGCCGCGCGCTCAACTGGCAGTTCGCCGACGTACATCCCGAATGGGCATATTACGAGGGCTCGAACTGGGAAAACATGCTGTTCGAGGGCGGTGCCCTCTTCGAGACGCCGCCGCCGGAATTCAAGGACGGCATGTTCAAGCCCTTCCCGCCGACCGGTGCGCGCACGCTCGATTCGCGCGCCGCCTTCTACTACTCGTACACGCTCGACAGCCCGGCCATGATCATGCGAATCCCCGAGGTCGGATCGCAGTATCTCCTGGCCTTCCGCGACGCCAATGGTGCCGTGTTCGACGGGGCCGAGGCCTACAAGGTGACATTGCCCAAGGACATCCCGGCGGCGGCGTTCTGGTCGTTCACCGTTTACGACAACCAGACCCGTTCGATGCTGGCAACACCGCAGAAATACCCGCGCGCCGGCAGCCAGAGCTATCCCACGCCGGCCGCCGAGGCCGCGGACGACGGCTCGACGACCGTCTGGTTCGCGCCGGAGCAGCCCGAAGGTGTCGCCCGCGGCAACTGGATCCAGACGGATCCCGGGAAGGGCTGGTTCACGATCCTCCGCCTCTACAGCCCGCTGCCGGCCTTCTTCGACAAGAGCTGGCGACCGAGCGAGATCGAAAGGGTGGAGTAGACCCAGAGGGGCGGGCCGCTACAGCCCGGTTGCCAACAGCTTAATTATTTGGAGGATCGCATGCATTCCCGATCAATCGTCGGCGGACTGGCTGTCGCCCTT
>CAZGUW010000016.1:0-32900 GCA_964528705.1 uncultured Geminicoccaceae bacterium | reverse complement strand
GTGGTCAGCACCGCCTCGAGCCGGTGCGCGTTGACCCAGTCCACCACCTTGTTGTGGCTGGTGCCGTGGCCCTTGAAGGTCGCCTCGATGCCGCCGACGAAGCCGTTGATGCAGTCCTTGCGGATCAGTAGCGCATGGGCGTCGTCCTCGAGCCAGGCGAGCTCGGGCACCAGGTTCTCCTCGCCCGTGCCGCGCTCGCAATGCGGCGGGTAGGGCGGCTCGGGCTTGCCCGGCTCGTGGGTGTCGAGGAAGGCGAGGATCGGCCGGCGCTCTGCGCTGAACGCCCGGGCCAGGGCGTCGGTGCGCTCGACCATGGCGCTGACCTGCGCGTCCGGCGCCGGCGGCGCCAGGTTGCCGGCGCCCACGGTGCAGAAGCCGTTGACTTCGTCGACGATGACGAGCCCCGTCGGCTGGGCGTCGACGGCGAAGCTGGCGAGCGCGAGCGGCATGGCCTCGCCCAGGGCCGCTATGAGGCTGGATTCCGACATGGCTGGGCCTCCTCCGCAACTTGACCGCCTGGCTCGACCGCCCGGCTTGACCAACGGACTAAACAGTGCTGACGACGCTCGTGCAACTTCGCAAGGGAGAGAACGCGTGCGGATCGGTGTGATCGGCTGTGCCGGGCGGATGGGCCGCGCCAACCTGGCCCAGCTTCTGGCGACCGAGGGCGTCGAGCTCGCCGGCGGCACCGAGCGGTCGGGCCACGAGGCCATCGGCACGGACCTCGGCACGCTCGCCGGACGGGACCCGATCGGCATCCTCTGCACGGACGATCCGGCCGGGCTGATGACCCGTGCGCATGCGGTGATCGAGTTCTCCACGCCGGCGGCCACCACCGCCAATGCCGCGCTCGCCGCAGCCCATGGCTGCGCCCACGTGATCGGCACGACCGCGCTCGAGGCGGCCGACCGGGCGGCCCTGGCCGAAGCCGCCAAGCGGACGGCCATCGTCTGGGCACCCAACATGAGCCTCGGCACCAACCTCCTGATCGGCCTCGCCGAGAAGGTGGCGGCCACACTCGGCCCCGAGTTCGACATCGAGATCGTCGAGATGCACCACCGTCACAAGGTCGACGCCCCCTCCGGCACGGCGCTCGCCATCGCCGAGGCCGCCGCCAGGGGTCGGGGCCGGCCGCTCGACGAGCTCGTCCAGCGCGGCCGCGACGGCCTCACCGGCCCGCGCCCGACGGGTGCCATCGGCCTCGCCGCCCTGCGCGGCGGCGATGTCGTCGGCGACCACACCATCATCTTCGCCGCCGACGGCGAACGCCTCGAGCTCTCCCACAAGGCTTCGAGCCGCGCCATCTACAGCGCCGGCGCCGTCCGCGCCGCCCTCTGGGCCGGCCAGCAGCCGCCCGGTCTCTACGGCATGAAGGACGTGCTCGGGCTCTGAGGCGACCACGTTTCGCCGATCAGACCTTCGCCGCCAGCCAGGCCCTTGTCGCCGCCGCCTGGGCTTCCAGCACCGGCGCGAAGGTGGGGTGCGCCAGCGCCCGCTCGTGCCAGGCGACGAGCCCAGGCGGCAGGTCGAGCTTCCTCCCCAGATGTTCCAGCATCAGCCCGGCCATGAGCAGGGTCGGCGGATAGGGCAGGTCGGCCAGGGTCAGGCTCGGGCCGGCGAGCCAGGGCTGCGGCGTCGTCATGGCCGCGAGGTCGGCGAGCCGCGTCGCAAAGAGCGCGCACTGGCGCTCGACCACCTCCGCATCGCGGCCTGCCGGCGCCATGTGCGGGAAGAGGGCGCGGATCACCGGCTCGAGCCGGCTGTCGTGGAACCGCGCGAGCTGGCGCGTCCGGGCCCTGGCGCGCGGTCCGCCCGGCAGGAGCGGCGGGTCGGGCCAGGCTTCGTCCAGATATTCGTTGATCACCTCGCTTTCGGTCAGCACGAGCTCGCCCGCCTCGAGCCCGGTGACGACGATGGCCGGGATCGTGCCGGCCGGCACGATCGCCTTGTAGGCCGCGGAGCCGTAGCCGTCGGGCGGCGGCAGGGCCTCGTAGGGCAGGCCCTTGAGCCGCAGCGCCAGCTCCACCTTGGCGGCGTAGTTGCTGATCGGCAGGGTGTAGAAGGTCAGTCGCATGGCCTCGTACCTGTGCTGGGCACCTGTGCCGGGAATGGCCAGGGCTGGGCGAGCCAGGCGGCGAGCGGGCGAAGGTTCATCGGTGCCCGGAAGACCTCGGCCTCGAGGTCGATCGCCGCCGGCAGGCGATAGAGCAGGCCGCGCCGCTCGACCACCTCGGCGAAGAGCGCCTGGCGCACTTCCGCCGCCTCGGCATCGAGACCGAAGGCCTGGAGCTCGGCGGCGAAGGCGAGGTTGATGCCGACCAGGGCCTCGCTCGTCTGGAAGGAGGCATCGACATCGCCCGGCGCATGCGCCACCGGCCCGCCATCCGGCCGAACGATCAGCCTTGCCGCACGCCCCGCCCCGGCCTTCCTGAAATTGACCCTGAAGAGCACCGAAAGCGTGGCCTCGACCATGGCGGGGTCGACCGCATCGCCGAAACCGTAGCGCCGGGCGAGGCAGGGGCCGAAGACGCAGCCGAGCAGAAGGGCGTCCCGCAGTGGCCCGTCGCGGTCGAGCCGAAGCCGGCTGCCGTCCCAGAGCGCTGCCTCGAAGGCCCGACGCCCGCGCGCCGCCGTCGCCCGCCACGCCGCCCCGAGCTCCGGCCGACCCGCCGCATCGGCGATCTGCGCTCCGCCCAGGAGGGCGGCCAGCCAGAGCCCGCCGCAATAGGCGGAAGGACCCAGCATCGGGATGTTGTCGAAGGTCTGGTCGGGCAGGCCGTCGTTCTCGATCAGACCGTCGCCGTCGCGATCGAAGCGGGCGAGCGTGTCTAGCGCCAGCGCCACGGTCGGCAGCATCCGCCGCTGCCAGTCCCGGCCCAGCACCTGCCCCGCCCGGGCGATGGTGACCACCAGCTGCGCGTTCAGGTCCTTCCAGCCCGTGGCGTCCCGCCACGTGTAGCCGCTGGCGAGGTGGAACGGGTCCTCCTCGGGGGCACCCAGGTCGTGCGGCGCCATCCCGGCGAGCTTGATGGGCATCGCCTCGCCCGAGAGCGCATGCCGCCGCGGTCGGCCATCGGCGCGCGGCAGCTGGCGCGCATAGTCCTCGAGCACCAGCGCCTCGAGCTCGGGAAAGGTCCGGAGCACTGCCTCCGACGCGTAGATCCACAAATCCATTGTCGCGTAGAGCGCATAGTCCGGGCATTCGATCAGCGCGAAATGCCCTGGCTCGCCAGTCTCCGGGTCCGCGGCCGTCGCGACCGTGCAACCGTCCACCAGGAAGGACAGCATCTGCAGCGCGAGCCCGCCGGCCTCCGGCGTGTCGCCCATGCTCTCCGCCACCTCCCGCTGCCAACGGGCCACGCTCGCTGCCCAGGTCGGCCTCGCATCGAGCGCCCGCTCGGCGATGGCCAGGGCATTGCGTCCGGTCCGGCCCCACGCCGCCGTGTAGCGCCGCCAGTGCCGCCGGCCGAGGCCGAAGCGGATAAGCGGGAAGTCCCAGACGACCACCGCCTCGATAACCCGCTCCTCGCCCGGCTGGAGCGTGCAGCCGGCGGTGATGGCGGCAGTAGGTATCGACGTGTCGCGATCGTCGAACGGTGCATCGACCAGCCAGGGCTCGTCCGCCGGCAGCCGGCCTTCGCCCGCGAAGGCGGCCCAGAGGGCGGCACCGTCGGCACCCCCGAGGAAGGCGGCGGGGCTCTCGACCCGGAGCCCCGGCCGCCGCCGCAGCGCCAGCACGAGCTCGCCGACCCCCTCCTCGTCGATGGCTTCGCCCGTGTTGATCCGCACCATACGCACAGCCGCCAGGTCGGGGTGGTCGGCAACCTCGTTGGTGTTGCCGACCCCAGAGCGGTGCGGCCGGCCGCGGCCGAACCGGCTGAACCAGCCGTTCATGTTCGGCCAGTGCGCCAGGAGCGTCGCCTCGAGCGGCGCCGTCCCGGGATTGGCGAGCGTCCAGGTGAAGAACGCCAAAGGCAGGCTGCTCGCCTCGAGATCGCCCGGCACGAATGGGCCACGCGCGTCGAGCACCGCCCGGACCCCGCCGGTCGCTGCCTCCGACCAGGTCAGTCGGGCCCAGGGAAAGAGGAACTCGGCCGCGGCCGGCTCCTCCATGAACGACCAGGCGGCGAGCCTGCCGTCCGCCGGACGCGGCTGCAGCGCTGTCGTGCATGTGCCCGAGGGCCCTGCCACCCGCATGGCAAAGCCGGCAGCCGGCTCGTGGAAGAGCCGGACCGCACCGGTCTTCAGGGTAAAGCGGGTGAAGGCCCCGGTGCGGTCGAGACTGACCGCCCCGGTACCGATGCCGCCCAAGGGCAGCGCAGGCTCGTCGGGCCCGGCCAGATGGCCCGCCGTCTTCTGCCGCTGGGGTACGAACCGGTGCGCCGGATCGACCTGCCAGGCGGCCGGCATCGGCGCCCGCCCCGGCCGCTCAGTTGGCGAGGTTCCACTTCTGCTGCTGGGCAGCGAACCAGCCGCTCGTGTGGTTCAGGTTGATCCAGTGATTGACGTAGTTGATCCAGACCTGGTCGTCCTGCGGCAGGAGGAAGGCGCCGGGCCGGCGCGAGCGCGCCTCCTCGACCTTGACCACGGCGAGCTCCGGATAGTTGGTGACGAGCTGTGCCGCGTCGACATTGCTCGTGATGCTGGCCGTCGCCCGGCCGGAGATGACCTCCTGCCACTCGCGCGCCGGCGCCTCCACCGTCTTGATCTCGGCGTTCTGGAAGTAGCTGCGCGCCTGCTGCTCGAAGACCGTGCCGAGCGTCACCGCGATGGTCACGTCGGCCGTATCGAGATCGGCCCAGCTCGCGTAGTTCTCGACATTGGCGGCTAGCGTCATCGGCACGGTCGAGAATTCGACGTAAGGATCGCTGAATCCGGCGACGGCGGCCCGGTCCATGCTGAGCGAGGCGCTCGTGGTGATGTCGTACTTGTCGGCGACGATGCCGGCGACCAGCGTCTTCCAGTCGGTCGGCACGTACTCGATGGTCACGCCCATGTCGGCGGCGAGCTTCTCGACCGCCTCGATGTCGTAGCCCTTGAGCTCGTTCGAGCCCGGGTCGCGAAAGCTCATCGGGTTGAAATCGCCGGTCGTGCCGACCCGGAGCACGCCACTTTCGAGGATCTTCGGCAGGCGCGACTGCTCCTGCGCCAAAGCGCTGCCGGCAGCGACCACGAGGCCGAGAACGAGCACGGCAACGCCGCGCAGATTGAGCTGACTGGGCATTCCGTTTCTCCCGTGAGTCGGGGCTCTCCCCCGGCCCCCGCATATGCAGCGGCCCTCCCCCCATGTCCACAGCCGAAGCCCCCCCCCCCCCCGCCCGCAACTGTCACGATCTCGTCACGAGCCTCGGGCAGAGCACGGCAAACCCCAAAACGAGGAAAAAGACCATGCGGCGACCCGGCCGGAACCTGCTGCTTTCGACCAGTGCCCTAGCCGGCACGGCGTTCTTGACCGCGGCCCTGCCGGCCGCCGCCGAGACCCTCTACTTCGAACGGGTGGCCACCTGGCCGGTCTTCCAGAACCTGCCGCAGGGCACGGACCCCGCGACCGAGACCGTGGCCGAGATCGTCAGCGCCACGCCGGACGGCATGACCCTCCTCTACACCGACAGCCCGGGCGAGCGGATCGGCCTCGTCGACATCACCGATCCCGCGGCACCGGCTCCCCTGGGCGACGTGGCGCTCGGCGGCGAGCCGACCTCGGTGGTCGGTCTCGCCGGCGTGGCCCTGGTGGGCGTGAACACCTCGGCGAGCTATGTCGAGCCCGCCGGCCATCTGGCGGTGGTCGACATCGCCGGTGCCACCGTCGCCGCCACCTGCGACGTCGGCGGCCAGCCCGATTCAGTGGCCGTCAGCCCCGATGGCCGCTTCGCCGCCGTGGCAATCGAGAACGAACGCGACGAGGACCTGAACGACGGCGTGATCCCGCAGCTGCCGGCCGGGCACCTTGCGATCTTCGACCTCGATGCCGATGGCCGGCCGACCAATTGCGACGCCGCCAGGCTCGTGGAGCTTACCGGCCTCGCGCTTGTCGCCCCCGAGGACCCCGAGCCCGAGTTCGTCACGATCAACAGTGCCAATCTCGCGGCCGTGACGCTCCAGGAGAACAACCACATCGCCATCGTCGACCTCGCCGAGGGCACGGTGGCCGCCCACTTCCCGGCCGGTGCCGTCGACCTCGAGGCGATCGACACCGCGGAGGACGGCGTCATCTCCCCGACCGGCAGCCTCTCGGGCGTGCCGCGCGAGCCCGATGCCATCGTCTGGCTGGACGACGAGCGGCTCCTGACCGCCGACGAGGGCGACTACGAGGGCGGCTCGCGCGGCTTCACCATCTTCTCGGCCGATGGCGAGGTGCTGCATGCCAGCGGCAACCTGATGGAGCACCTGGCGATCAGCCACGGGCACTACCCGGAGGATCGCTCGGAGAACAAGGGCAGCGAGCCCGAGGGCGTGGCCCGCGGCAGCTTCCAGGGCGAGGACCTCTTCTTCGTCAATTCCGAGCGCGGCAATTTCGTCGTCGTCTTCCGCGACCGGCCGGAAGGCGAGCCCGAGTTCGTCCAGTTCCTGCCGACCGCCCCCGGCCCGGAGGGCCTGCTCGCCCTGCCCGAGCGCGACCTCTTCGTCGTCGCCACCGAAGCCGACTCGGAAAAGGACGGCTACCGGGCGACGATCGGCCTCTACAGCTACGGCGCCGAAGCCCCGTTCTACCCGGACATCGTCTCGGACACCGATCCCGCGACCGGGGCACCGATCGGCTGGGGTGCCCTCTCCGCCCTCGCCGCCGACCCGGCTGACGCGAAGCTGCTCCATGCAGTGAGCGACAGCTACTACGGCGTCAGCCGCATCTTCACGATCGACGTCTCCGGGCAGCCGGCACGAATCATCGCGGCCGTCGATCTCACCAAGGACGGCCAGCCTGCCGGCTACGACCTCGAGGGCATCGCCCCCCGGGCCGGCGGCGGCTTCTGGCTGGCTTCGGAGGGCCGGGGCGATCACGAGAGCCCGGAGCGCCAGAAGAACTTCCTCCTCGCGGTGGCCGCCGACGGCACGGTCGAGCAGGAGATCACCCTGCCCGACGAGCTGAACGCCAACGCCACCAATTCCGGCTTCGAAGGCGTCGCCGCCTGGGGCGAGGGTGACGCCGAGCGCGTCATCCTGCCGGTCCAGCGGTCCTGGAAGGACGATGCCGAGAACACCACGAAGCTCGCCATCTACGATCCGGCCGCGGCGAGCTGGAGCTTCGTCGGCTACCCGCTCGAGGCGCCCAAGTCGCCGCGCGGCGGCTGGGTCGGCCTCTCGGAGATCACCTGGCTCGGCGACGAGCGGTTCGCCGTGCTCGAGCGGGACAGCGAGCAGGGCGCCTACGCCGCGATCAAGACCATGACGGTGATCGACCTCGCCGGCGTCGAGCCCGTGGCCTACGGCGAGGATTTGCCGATGGTCGAGAAGGAGCTCGCCATCGATCTCCTGCCGCTGCTCGAGGCGAGCAATGGCTGGATCTCCGACAAGCCCGAGGGCTTCGCGGTGACCGCGGACGGCCGGGTCTTCCTCGTCTCCGACAATGACGGCGTCGAGGATGCCACCGGCGAGACCCAGCTCCTCGAGCTCGGCAAGGTCGACGAGCACTTCTGATCGGTCGACGCCGACCCAGATCCGCCGGCCCCGCCCCGGGCGCGCGTCCCTCGCGCCCGGGGCTTGCCGTGCGGCCCGGGACCGCTAGCTTGCCGGAACCGTCAACCTGGTGAAGCGGCAGCGAGCGGGCAGGACATGGCCGAGACGATCATCAGCCTCGAGGGCGTGACCAAGCGCTTCGGCACGTTCGAGGCGCTCAGGAAGGTCGACCTGACCGTGGCGCTCGGCGAGCGCATGGTCATCTGCGGCCCCTCCGGCTCCGGCAAGTCCACCCTCATCCGCTGCATCAACCGGCTCGAGGAGCACGACGAGGGCCGCATCGTCGTCGACGGCCGCGAACTCGACCAGGACACGCGGAACGTCGCCGCCATCCGCCGCGAGGTCGGCATGGTATTCCAGCAGTTCAACCTCTTCCCGCACCTCACCGTGCTCGACAACCTGACCCTGGCGCCGATGCGCGCCCGCGGCATGACCCGCAAGGATGCGGAGGAGGTGGCCCGGCTCTATCTCGGGCGGGTGCACATCCCCGAGCAGGCCGACAAGTACCCGGCCCAGCTCTCGGGCGGGCAGCAGCAACGCGTCGCCATTGCCCGCTCGCTCTGCATGCGGCCCCGGATCATGCTCTTCGACGAGCCGACCTCGGCGCTCGATCCCGAGATGATCAGCGAGGTGCTCGACGTCATGGTCGAGCTCGCCCGCGACGGCATGACCATGATCGTCGTCACCCACGAGATGGGCTTCGCCCGCGAGGTCGCCGACACCATGGTCTTCATGGATGGCGGCGAGATCGTCGAGAAGGCGCCGCCAGCGGAGTTCTTCGTCCAGCCGAAGAGTGAGCGCGCCAGCCTCTTCCTGAGCCGCATCCTTGCCCACTGACCGGGCCGCCCGGCCGGTCCTGCTCGCCGCCCTCCTGCTCGCCGGCTGCAGCGGTGGCAACTACACGTGGGGCTGGTACGTCGTCTCGCCGCTCAACGCCCAGGGCCAGGGCAACATCGCCTTCCTCCTCGGCGGCATGTGGCAGACGATCAGCGTCTCGCTGCTCGCCATCGCCCTTTCGATCCCGCTCGGCCTCCTCGTCGCCCTGCCGGGCTTCGGCCGCAACCGGCTCGGCCAGGGCTTCAACCGCGCCTATGTCGAGTTCATCCGCTCGATCCCGATCCTGCCCCTGATGCTCTGGGTCTATTACGGCCTGCCGGTACTCACCGGAATCAACTTCGACCCGTTCACCGCCGGCGTCATCACGCTGGTCATCTCCGACAGCGCCTTCGAGGCCGAGATCTTCCGCGGCGGCCTGCAGTCGATCGAGCGCGGTCAGCACGAGGCCGCCGATTCGCTCGGTCTCTCGCCCCTCGACAAGCTGCGCTTCGTCATCCTGCCGCAGGCAGTGCGCCGCATCCTGCCGCCGCTCGGCAACCAGTTCATCTACGTCCTGAAGATGTCCTCGCTGCTTTCCGTCATCGGCGTCTTCGAGCTGACCAAGAAGGCGAACGAGCTGGTGGTGACGCTCTACCGTCCGCTCGAGGTCTACAGCTTCCTCATCCTCGAGTACTTCCTCCTCGTGGTGGTCATCTCGCTCCTCGTGCGCCGGCTCGAGCGACGCCTGGGTGCCGACCAGAGCCGGCGCCGGGGCTGATCGGCCGGCCGGGGCAACGATATCTTAAGTCTTGAGGGATAGGCTCCTTTTCCTCGGCCGGCAGCGACGCCGCCGGGCAACGAGGGCTCCGCCTTTGGCCGGCACCACACGACCATCCAGCACCGGGCCGTCGAACGGCTCGCGCGAGTCGGCGCCCCGCTGGTTCGCGGCGCACGAGCTCAGGACTCCCCTGCAGGCGATCAAGGGCGGCGTCGAGCTCCTGCTCGAGGCGCAGGGCGCCGGGCTGCGGCCGGACCTGCTCGATGCCGTGTCGCTGATCGCCACCGCCGCCACCGATCTCGAACGACAGCTCGATCTCCTGGCCGAGCTCGGCGCCCTCGCCGATGCCCCGCGCCCCGCACCGCAGGCCGTGGCCCTGCTCGACCTGCTGGCCAGGCCCGAGGTGGCGCAGGCGCTGGCCCTGCCCGAAACGATCGGCGGACTGCCGTCGACCCTGCAGGTGCTGGTGGCACCTGAACCGTTCGGCCGCGCCCTGACGCTGCTGGTCGGCGCGCAAAGTGGCCGTCCCGGGCCGATGCCCTGCGCGCTCCGGCTCGCCGGATCGGCCGGCATCCGCCTCGAGCTCGGCTTCGTCGCCTGCGGCAGCGGCGCCGGTTCGGTGGCGCTGCGGCTGGCGCGGGAACTGCTGGACCTGTCAGCCGTTCACTGGAGCGAGGATGACGCGCCCGGGCCGCAACCGGCATTGCTGCTGGCGCTGCGCCGGAGCTGAGGTCAGGCCGCCACCCAGCGGCCACCATGCGCCGGTGGATGCGCCCCGGCTGCAACCGACCGGCCGGTCCGCGCGTGCCGTAGCCAGCTTTTGCTTGATTTTGCGGTCTTGCAGGCTAAAGGTCGAAGGGTCATATGAACCGAGCATCCGCTCCCCGCGCGCATTCGGCAAGAGACGGGAGACTGCAGGGGTGGTCGACCGGATCTGGGGCCGGTAATGGCGGCCGGATACGTCAATTGAACTGCAGTCGCAGCTTACCGGCTCGAGGCGGCTCTGTGCTCGAGGTCGACGATCGACTTGGACTCAAAAGGGTCGGACAAGCGTGACAGCCAGCTGGGCGACCTGGCGGAACCTGCGTCTTTCGACGCTGGCGATGGTTATATCGGCGTGAGCTGGCCGCTGGTGGCGGCGACCGGGCGGTCGGGTCCTGCCGGCACGGATGCCCGGGGCGAAACGGCAGGTCGGGTGCCGGGGACCGCTTCCGGCACGTGAGAATGCGGCGATCGCCGGGGCTGCACAGGCGGCTGTCGGCCGCTTGCACGGCAACCGCGCGCCAAGCGTGGACCACAGCGAAGAGACGATCGGCAAGCTCTGGAAAGGATACGGGTGAACAGCAACAATCGGAACTCGATGTTCCCGTTTCGCCGCGGCGGCGGAAAGAAGCGCGGCAAGCCGGGCGGTGGCGGCAATGCCGGCGGCCGGCGCCAGGGTGGTCAGGGCGGTGGTCGGCGGATCCCCAATTCCGCCCAGGAGCTGCTCAATGTCCTTCAGCCGACGACCAAGTCGCTGGCCCAGGTGCTGGCCGGCAACACCCGCGCGTCGGGCCAGATCGTGCATGCGCGCAACGTGCTCGGCCAGGCCGAGCGGCTGGTCGACGAGCGGGCCATCGATCGCCTGCCGCCGGCCCAGCGCGAGGAGTTCTTTGAGCAGGTCGCGCGGCTCAAGCTGACGCTGGCCGATGCCGAGCGGGAAGCCGAGGCCGAGGCCGAAGCGCAGGCCGCGGCACCGGCAACGCCGATGTCGATGGACCGGCTGCGGGAGCTGGCCCTCAGCATCGCGACCGGCGGGCCGGCACCCGGCGAGCCGGCGCGGGACGAAGACCCGGCCGAAGAGCCGACCGAGAGCGCGGCGGTGACGGAGCCTGCCGCGGCCGAGACCGCCCCGGCCCGATCCGCCGACAATGATGCGGCCGAGGATGCCGAAACGCCGCCGGCCGACAAGCCGGCGCGTGCCAAGCGTGGCAGCACGCTGCGTCTCAAGACGCTGCGCCCCAGTCCGGTCGATTCGGACGAGCTGCGCCGGCCAGAACCGGCCCGCTGAGCCTCCCGCCGCCAGGCTGCCGCCCTGCAGGGGGCAACGGCCGGCTTGCGGTTTAACTGAATCTTGTCGGGTATGCGCCTATATGAGCGTCAGCACAGCGCCGACGCGGAAAGGCGTTTGTACGTATCGCCGATTGAACTATCTTTCCGACGGGTGGCGTCGGCCGCGGACGGCCGGCTACTGAGTCGATGGGGGACGATGAGCGACGGCAACAACGAGGAGCGGATCGGCAAGGGCGACGTCGCCACCAAGACGCGCACCCGCACACAGCGCCCCTCGCTCTACAAGGTCCTGCTGCTGAACGACGACTACACGCCGATGGAGTTCGTCGTGCACGTGCTCGAGCGGTTCTTCAACAAGAGCCGCGAGGAGGCGACGCGGATCATGTGGCACGTGCACCAGAAAGGTGTCGGCGTCTGCGGCGTCTTCACCTTCGAGGTGGCCGAGACCAAGGTCACCCAGGTCACCGAGTTCGCCCGGCAGAACCAGCATCCGCTGCAATGCACGATGGAAAAGGAATGACCGGTCCGTCGCAGGGCCGGTCACAGCCGGACGCGCCGCCGCGGCCCGGCACCCCCTGCGCGCGCATTCCGACTGGCACTCGGCAGGCCGTCGCGCGTATCATCAACGATGTTGGCTTGCCGACGGTCGGTGCGGCCGTCCCATGTCGCCTCCGGGTCGGGTAGGAGAAGACGATGCTCTCGCGCACTCTCGAGAAAACCCTTCGCCGGGCGCTGGCGCTGGCCAATGCGCGACAGCACGAATACGCGACGCTCGAGCACCTGCTGATGGCGCTGACCGAGGATCAGGACGCGGTCGCCGTCATGAAGGCTTGCGCCGTCGAGATCGACAAGCTGCGCCTCGGCCTCACCGACTTCCTCGACCACGAGCTCTCCGGCCTGGTCGTCGACGGCGTCGTCGACGCCAAGGCGACCGCCGGCTTCCAGCGCGTCATCCAGCGTGCCGCGATCCACGTGCAGTCCTCGGGACGCAGCGAGGTCACCGGTGCGAACGTCCTGGTCGCCCTCTTCTCCGAGCGCGAATCCCACGCCGTGTGGTTTCTGCAGGAGCAGAACATGTCGCGGCTGGATGCGGTGAACTACATCGCGCACGGTATCGCCAAGAAGCCAAGCCTCAGCGAGGAGCGTCGCGTGAAGGGTGCGGAGGAAGCGAGCCAGGGGGAGGAGAAGCGCGAGGCCGCCAGCGAGGCGCTGTCGACCTATTGCGTCAACCTCAACGACAAGGCGGCGGCCGGCAAGATCGACATCCTGGTCGGCCGGCAGCACGAGATCGAGCGGACCATCCAGATCCTCTGTCGACGTTCCAAGAACAACCCGCTCTTCGTCGGCGACCCCGGGGTCGGCAAGACGGCGATCGCCGAGGGCCTGGCCCTGCGGATCGTCCGCGGCGAGGTGCCGGACGTCCTCAAGAATGCCATCATCTTCGCGCTCGACATGGGTGCCCTGCTCGCCGGCACGCGCTATCGCGGCGACTTCGAGGAGCGCCTGAAGGCTGTCATCGGCGAGCTCGAGTCGAACGAGCGCGCGGTCCTGTTCATCGACGAGATCCACACCGTCATCGGCGCCGGTGCGACCAGCGGCGGCTCGCTCGATGCCTCGAACATCCTCAAGCCCGCCCTCGCCGGCGGGGCGCTGCGCTGCATCGGCTCGACGACCTACAAGGAGTTCCGCAACTACTTCGAGAAGGATCGCGCGCTGGTGCGCCGGTTCCAGAAGATCGACGTCCCGGAGCCCTCCGAGGACGAGGCGGTGAAGATCCTGCAGGGGCTCAGGCCCAGCTTCGAGGAGCATCACCGGATCAAGTACTCGAACGAGGCGCTGAAGGCCGCGGTCAAGCTCTCCAACCGCTACATCCATGACCGCAAGCTGCCCGACAAGGCGATCGACGTGATCGACGAGGTCGGCGCCGCCCAGATGCTCAAGCCCGAGAGCCAGCGGCGCAAGACCGTGGGTGCCAAGGACATCGAGGAGATCGTGGCCAAGATCGCGCGTGTGCCGATCAAGGCGGTCAATGCCCGCGACAAGGATGCGCTCAGGACGCTCGAGAGCGATCTCAAGAGCGTGGTGTTCGGCCAGGGCCGCGCCATCCAGGCGCTCGCCTCGGCGATCAAGCTCAGCCGCGCCGGCCTGCGCGATCCCCTGAAGCCGATCGGCTGCTACCTCTTCTCCGGCCCAACCGGCGTCGGCAAGACCGAGGTCGCCCGCCAGCTCGCCGCCATCATGGGCATCGAGATCGTCCGCTTCGACATGTCGGAATACATGGAGCGCCACGCCGTATCGCGGTTGATCGGCGCGCCGCCCGGCTATGTCGGCTTCGACCAGGGCGGCCTCCTGACCGACGCCATCGACCAGCACCCGCACGCGGTCCTGCTGCTCGACGAGATCGAGAAGGCGCATCCCGACGTCTTCAACATCCTTCTGCAGGTGATGGATTACGGCAAGCTCACCGACAACAACGGCAAGACGGTGGACTTCCGCAACGTCATCCTGATCATGACGACCAATGCCGGCGCCGCCGACATGAGCCGGCCGGTGATGGGCTTCGGCGGCGTCGCCCGCGAGGGCGAGGACACCGAGGCGATCAAGCGGCTGTTCACGCCCGAGTTCCGCAACCGCCTCGATGCCACCATTCCCTTCGCCGGGCTGACGCCCTCGATCATCCGCTCGGTGGTCGACAAGTTCGTCCAGCAGCTGGCCGCCCAGCTCGCCGACAAGCGGGTGGCGATCGAGCTCGACGAGCTCGCCATGGCCTGGCTCGCCGAGCGCGGCTACGACCCGCTCTACGGCGCCCGGCCGCTCGCCCGCGTGATCGAGGAGCACCTGAAGAAGCCGCTCGCCGACGAGCTGCTGTTCGGCCGCCTCGCCAAGGGCGGCAAGGTGCTCGTCACGATCGTCGACGACAAGCCGACCTTCGAGATCCTGGCCTCGGCCAAGGGCCCGCAGCTCGCCGTCGCCGGCGACGACGAGGCACCCGAGGCCGCCCCGCCGAGCCTGGACGCGCCGGACGCCGAGCTGCCCGAGACCGTGGGATGAGCCAGGCCGGCGCAGGCCGGCCAGACGCCGGGCGCGACACGGTGCTGCGTATCGAGCAGGGCGACCCGACGGAGCCGAAGGTCCGGGCCCTGCTCGACGATCTCGACGCCTATCTCGCCAGGCTCTACCCGCCGGCGAGCAATCACGGCCTGACGCTCGACGAGCTGCAGGAGCCGGCCGTCCGCTTCGTCGTGGCCCGGCTGGACGGCGAGCCGGTGGGCTGCGGTGCGGTCGTGCTCGACGCCGGCAACGCCGAGATCAAGCGCATGTACGTGACACCCGCAGCCCGCGGCAAGGGCGTCGGCCGGCAGCTGCTCGACCATCTGGAGCGGCTGGCGGTGGCCGCCGGCTGCCGCACCGTCAGGCTCGAGACCGGCATCGCCCAGCCCGAGGCGCTGGCCATCTACGACCGGGCCGGCTACGCGACCATCGACCCCTTCGCCGACTACCGCCCCGACCCACTCAGCCGCTTCATGGGCAAGCCGCTCGCCGCGGCGGTGCCGGGCCGCGCCGGCACGTTTCCCTGAGCCTGCCCATGAACATCGGCGACGTGGCCAGCGCCTCCGGCGTCTCCGCCAAGATGATCCGCTACTACGAGAGCATCGGTCTCTTGCCGCCTGCCGCCCGCAGCCAGAGCGGCTACCGCGTCTATGGCCCGAGCGACGTGCACCGGCTCGCCTTCATCCGCCGGGCCCGCCGGCTGGGCTTCTCGGTGGCGCAGATTGACAGGCTCGTAGCACTCTGGCGGGACACCAACCGCGCCAGCGCCGAGGTCAAGCGGATCGCCCTCGAGCATGTCGACGAGCTCGAGGAGAAGATCGCCGAGCTCGAGGCGATGCGGCGCACGCTCCGCCATCTGGCCGAGCACTGCCATGGCGACCAGCGCCCCGACTGCCCGATCATCGACGATCTCGCCGGCAGCGGCCGCACCGGCGGCTGAGCCGGAACCGCTTCCCTCGCCCCTTCCCGCCTTGCGGCTTTTACGGCAAGGATGGTGGCGGTCGACGAGGGGGAGGCCATGCGCCGCGTGACGATGTCGTTCGACGACGAGCTCCTGGCCGAGCTCGATGCGTTCCTGCTCAAGTCCGGTGCGGCCAGCCGCTCCGAGGCGCTCCGTGACCTCGTCCGCCGCGGCCTCGGCCAGGTGGCGATCGACGAGAAGGCCACCGGCGACTGCATCGGCATCGTCAGCTATGCCTGCCACCAGGCGATGCGCGGCCTCGCCCGGCGCCTCGCCGAGAGCCGGCACGACCTGCACGACCGGACGATCGCCACGACCACGACCCCGCTCGACCACGACACGGCGATCGAGGTCACCATCATGCGCGGCGATGCCCAGGAGCTGCACGGCCACGCCGAGAGCCTCTTCCTCGAGCGCGGCGTGATGCACGGCAACGTCTCGCTGATCCCCGTCGAGCCCCAGCGCGACACCCACGCCCACGGCCCCGGCCGCCCCCGCGCCCACCTCCACCTGAAGGTGCGCGAGAGCTTCTGAAGCCGCGCGGTGCCGCTGCCTGCCGCCGGCGCCGCGCCTCCAGACGCCTCAATGACAAGCAGGACGAGCATGAACATGAGACCAGCCCTCGACGACCGCCGCGCCCGCCTGTCGCCGGAGGAGATGCAGACCTATCGCCAGGACGGACTGGTCCGGCCGGCCCACGGGCTCGGCACCGCCGAGGTCGCCGGCCTGCGGGAGCTCCTGGAGGAGACGCTCGCCGCAACCCCGGGCCAGCGCCCTGAAAGCCTCGTCTGCCCACACATCGAGGGCATGAGCGGCCTGCCGGCTGAAATCACCGAACGCTGGCTCGCGGTCTGCACCCGATCGGACTTCCTCGACCTCGTCGAGCAGGTGCTGGGCCCCGACCTGATCCTCTGGGGCAGCCAGCTCTTCTGCAAGCCCGCCCATACCGGGCTCCGGGTTCCCTGGCACCAGGACGGCCATTTCTGGCCGATCCGGCCGCTCGCCACCTGCACGCTCTGGCTCGCCCTCGACGACGTCGATGCCGAGAACAGCGCCATGCTCTACGTGCCGGGCTCGCAGCGCACCCGCATGCTCTTCCCGCACGCCGACCAGCCGGGCGAGGAATCCGCCCTCAATGCCGGGATGCTGCCGGGCGACGTCGATCTCGACTGCGTCGAGGTGGACGCCCTGCCGGCCGGCGCCTGCTCGCTCCACGACGTCTACCTGGTGCACGGTTCCGAGCCCAACCGCTCGGCCCGCCGCCGGGCCGGCTTCGTGATCCGCTACATGCCGGCGACCTCGCATTTCGACCGCGAGCTGGCGCTCGCGACCTCAGCCGACGCAGCGACGAAGTTCGCCGCGCGGCCGATCTACCTGCTGCGGGGCGAGGACTGGACTGGCAAGACCGGCCTCGTCGATCTGCGCGACCGCCTCGCCTGAGCGGCAGGGCGCCCGGTCAGGCGGACCGGGCCGGCGGCAGGCGATAGGCCCGGACGGCCGTTCCCTCGAACAGCTGCTGGCGCTCGTCCGAGCCGAGCCCCTGCCGATCGAGGATCTCCTGCAGCGCTTCCCACCAGCGGACATAGGTGCCGTGCAGGTTCGAGACCGGCCAGTTGCTCGCGAACAGCAGCCGCTCAGGGCCGAAGCAGTCGAGCAGATGCAGGACATAGGGCTCGAGGTCCGCGGGCCGCCACTCGAAGAGCGCCCGCTCGACCAGGCCCGAGAGCTTGCAAAAGGCCTTCGTCTCACGCGCCAGACGCCGCATGTCGTCTGCCCAGGGCTGCAGCTCGCCGGTCATCACGAGCGGCCGGCCGCAATGATTGACGACCACGCGCAGCTCGCCGGCAGCGCGGATGAATTCCGTGGCGAGACCGAGCTGGCGGGGCGTCACCAGAAGGTCGAGCGCGCGATCGTGACGGGCGAGCGCTTCGAGACCCGGCCGCACGGCCGGATCGTCGAGGATACCGAGCCCGCCCACCTCGTAAGCCTGGACCCTGACACCGACGAAGGCCGGGCGCGCAGCGAGCGCCCCCAGGGCCGCGACGCAATCGGGTGATGCAAGGTCGACCCAGCCGACGACCCCGCGCACGAACGGATCGGCCTCGGCCATGTCGAGGAGATCGCGCGTTTCGGCCAGCGCCGCCGCCGCCTCGATCACCACCACCCCGTCGATGCCGAGCGGCAGCGCCTGCGGTTTGAGGTCGGCCGGCATGAAGTCGTGCTGCATGCCGGCGATCCGCTCGATGATGCGGATCTCGTGCGGCCCGCGACGCCGCCAGAAATGGACGTGGCTGTCGATCATCCTGTTGCCCGCATCTCAGTACTGGATACCGTAGCGATAGGCGATGGTGCGCAGCACCCGCCTGAGAACCACATTGGCGACGAAGCCCATCACCCCGAGAGTGAGGATCCCGGCGAACACGTAGTCGGTCTGGGCGAACAGGCGGGAGCTGAAGATGAGAAAGCCGATGCCGCTCTGGGCTGCCACGAACTCGGCGGCGATCACGGTCATGAAGGCGTTGCCGAGGGCCATGCGGATGCCGGTGATGGCGGCCGGCATGGTCGCCGGCACGATGACGTGCCAGAAGACCTGGAGGCGTGTCGCGCCCAGGCACTGCGCGGCCCGCACCTTTTCCTTCTCCACCGCCATGGCACCTGCCAGGGTCGAGATGAAGGTGACGAAGAAGGCCGTGTAGACGATCAGCAGGACCTTGGAGAGCTCGCCGAGGCCGAACCAGATCAGGAACAGCGTGATGAACGCGATCGGCGGGATGTAGCGGAAGAACTCGATATAGGGCTCGAGGATCGTGCGGACGGTGCGACTGCGGCCGGCCACCATGCCGAGCGGCACGGCCAGGGCGCAGCCGATGATCCAGCCTGCGAGGATGCGGAAATAGCTGACGGCCACATGCTCGATCAGCGTGCCGTTGGCGAGCGACGCTGCCAGCGCCCGGAACACGTCGGCGGGCGGCGGGAAGAGGATCGGGATCGTCGACCAGGCGATGAGCTGCCAGACCGCCAGCGTCGCCATGGCGAGACCGGCATAGAGCGCGATCGGCCGCCAGCGCAGGCGCCGTCCTTTGCTCACAGCGCCCGCCTTGTCGACGGCACCGACCTCCATGGACCGGCTACGCAGCATCCAGCGATCCTTCCCCGGCGGGATGCAGCCAGCCGTTCAGCTCGTTGTAGAGCTCGCTGAACTCGGCCGTCATCGCCTCGCGCGGCCGCGGCAGGTCGATGGTCCGGCTGGCGATGACGCGCGCACCCGGCCCGTGCGACATGACCGCGACCCGGTCACCCAGCCAGATCGCCTCGTTGATGTCGTGGGTGATGAACAGCACGGTCTTGCGCGCCTGCATCCAGATCTGCGCCAACTCGCCCTGCATGCGCCGCCGGGTCTGCGCGTCGAGGGCGCCGAACGGCTCGTCCATCAAGAGGATGCGCGGGTCGTTGGCGAGGGCGCGGGCGATCTGCACCCGCTGCTTCATCCCGCCCGACAGCTCGCGCGGGAACTTGTGGCGGTGGGGGGCGAGCCCGACCAGCTCGAGGTTTCGGTCCACCACCTCCCTGATCCGCGCGACCGGGAGCCCCCGCATCTTCAGGCCGAAGGCGGCGTTCTCCTCGACCGTCAACCATGAGAAGAGCGCGATCTCGCTCTGGAACACGACCCCACGATCGGCCGAGGGGCCGGTCACGGCGCTGCCGAAGACGCGGATCTGGCCGGCATTGGCCGGCTCGAACCCGGCGATCATGTTGAGCACCGTCGACTTGCCGCAGCCCGTGGGCCCGAGCAGACAGAGGAACTCGCCATCCTCCACCACAAGGTCGAGGCCCTGGATGACGGGGACGGCGTCGTCGATCTCGTGCTCGCCGCGCGAGAACCGCTTGGCCACACCCTCGAGCTCGATCGCCGCCACCATCCCGCGTCTCCCGGATTGCAGGACGCGTCGGCTCTAGAGGCCGCGCACCAGGCTCGGATCGACCGCCCGCAAGTACTTGGGCTCGAACACCTTGGAGATGTCCGGCACCTCGCCCTCGAGCCGGCCGTTGGCCTTCATCCACACCCCGACCGGGGCGAAGCCGTCGAGCGCCTCCTTGTCCAGATAGAGGCTCCAGGCGAAATTGATCCGCTCGAGCTGCTTGGCCACGTCGTCGGGCTGGAGGTTGAGCTTCTGTGCGGTGATCCGGGCGGTATCCGCCGGATTGGCCTTGATGAACTCGTTGGCCTCGATCATCGCCCGGAGCAGGTTCTCGGTTGCCTCCGGATTCGCGTCGCACCAGTCGCGCCGCATCTCCAGATAGGTCCGCGTGCGGTACACGGCGGCGATGTTCGGATCGAGAATGTGCGCCCGGCCCTGCATGATCTCGAGGCTGCGGCTGATCAGCGGCTCGAGCCAGACGAAGCCGTCGATGTCGCCCTTGGCGAAGAGGGCCACCTGCTCCGCCGCCGCCACGTTGACGATGGACAGGCTGTCGCGCGGCACGCCGAAATGGCTGAGGTAGCGATCGAAGGCGTAATCGGCGCTCGAGCCGTGGATCAGGCCGATCGTCTTGCCCTCGAGATCCGCCGGCTTCTCGATGGTCGAGAGCGTGACGATGCGCAGGTCGTCGGCCGTGATGAAGACGGCCGGGATGATCAGGTCGGCCCCCTTGGCGACCAGCGCCATGACCGGGAACTCGACCGTGCCCGCGGTTTCGGCCTGTCCGGCCACCACGGCCTGCGTGCCGAGGAAGCCGACGTCGAAGAGCAGCACCGATCCGTCGATGCCGTACTTGGTGAAGAGGCCCTCCGCCTCGGCGACATAGAGATCGGCGTAGCCGATATTGGCACCGGCCGTCAGCCGCACCATGACCGGATCGGCACCGCGCGCCCGGCGCGGCAGGCCGGCGCTGATCGCGACACCCGCCGCCAGCGACGCCGATGCCATGCCTGCAAGTGTGCCCCGCCTCGACAATCTCCCGATCATTTCTCTCTCTCCCTGATTGGCCATTCGGATGACGTGGCTCGCTTCCCGAAACGACCCGCCACCTCGAGCGTTCGATGCCCGTCGGCCGCTGGACTTTGCGGGCCATCCGACCCGCGAGGCAAGTGCTATCTGGAACATAACCGATAGCCAAAGGGAATGCCCGAGCACCCTGCTGTAACATCAGGGCGTTAGGGGGATGAAATTCAGGGTGCGTCGGCTTTCGCACTTGCGAGCATGTGCAAGCGGTGCATTCTGTCGTTGTCCAACACGAGAATGTCCTCCCCGCCTTTAGTCATCGAAGCGAGGATCGTTTGCCCATTCGCGCGCTGCGCCTGATTGTCGGCTTCTTGCGGCCGTATCCCTGGATACTGCCCGGCGTGGCGGCCCTCGGCGTGCTGGCATCGCTCGCCGAGGGCATCGGCATCGGCCTCCTGATCCCGTTCCTCGGGGTCCTGATGGGGGCGGCCACCCCGGACGGTGGCTTCGTCGCCGAGATCGCCGACCGCTATGCCGCCCTGTTCGACGAGGACACGCGGCTGGTCATGGTCAGCGTCACCATCGTGTCGCTGATCATCGGCCGGTGCCTGCTCAACTTCCTCTATGTTGCACTGCTGACTTTCGGCGGCACCCGGGTCACGTACGATCTGCGCTCGAAGCTGTTCCGGCGCTATCTCGAGGTGAGCTACACCACCCTCACCAGTCATGATCAGGGCAAGCAGGTGAATGCCGTGGACGGCGCCTGCTACCGTGCCGGGCTGGCGGTGATGGATCTCCTGCTGATGATCGTGAATGCCTGCACGGCCGCGATCTTTGTCTCCCTGCTGCTGCTGATCTCCTGGAAGATGACGCTGGTGATCATGGTGGGCGTCGGCCTCGCGGGACTCGTCACCCGCGCCTTCATCAATCGTGCCCACAAGACGGGAGCGAGGGTCGAGGAGGGCGGTGCGGCGGTCAACGAAACCGTCGTACAGGTCCTCGGCGGCATGCGGATGATCAGGATCTTCGGCCAGGAGAACCGCGAGCTCGGCGTGTTCGAGGCGGCCGCCGGCAAGGTCCGGCGCGCCCAGTTCTGGCTCGAGTTTGCCTGGCGGGCGATGGCCCCGCTCGTCGACCTGCTCTACGTGCCGCTGCTGCTCGGCACGTTGGTGATCGCCTGGTACGCCAATGTCGGCGTGGCCATCCTGCTGCCGTTCCTCTTTCTGGTCTTCCGCCTGCAGCGCTACGTGCGCGACTTCGACACGTTCCGCATGCGCGTCTCGTCCAGGGCACCGGCCATCATCGAGATCGACAGCCTGCTGAGCGAGCCCGATCCGCAGCCGATCATTTCCGGCGCGCGCCCCTTCGAGCGGCTGCGCGAGGGTATCCGCTTCAGTGGCGTCGCCTACAGCTTCGGCGCGAGCGCCGAGAAGCCGGGCCGGGCGGCGCTCGAAGGCATCGACCTCACGATCGGGCGGGGCGAGACGGTGGCGCTGGTCGGCGGCTCCGGCTCCGGCAAGTCGACCCTGGTCAACCTGCTCTGCCGGATCTACGACCCCGACGCGGGCACGATCGAGATCGATGGCGGGCCGCTGCACGAGCTGGATCTTAGCCAGTGGCGCGCGCGCATCGGCTTCGCCGGCCAGGATGCCGACCTCCGGCCCGGCACGATCGCGGAGAACATCGCCTATGGCGACCCGGGCGCCAGCCGCGAGCGCATTCGCGAAGCCGCCAGGAAGGCCCACATTGCCGAGTTCATCGAGCGCCTGCCCCGGGGCTACGAGACGCAGGTCGGCGTCCGCGGCACGCAGCTGTCGGGCGGCGAGCGCCAGCGGATCGCCCTGGCCCGGGCCCTGCTGCGCGAGCCCGACGTGCTGATCCTCGACGAGGCGACGAACGCGGTCGACAACTTCACCGAGATCGAGATCGGCAAGGCGCTGGCCGAGCTGCGGGGCCGGATCACCGTCATCATCATCGCCCACCGGCTGACCAGCACCCGGCGGGCGGACCGGATCGTGGTGATGCAACATGGCCGGATCGTCGAGATCGGCCAACGCGACGAGCTGATCCGTGGCGAGGGCATCTTCGCTCAATTGAGCTCGGCGGAAACCGAGCCGACCCCCGCCTGAGCGCCCGATGACGATCATCGACAGCCGCCAGGGCGACGCGGCCGAAACCATCGAGACGGATATCTGCATCGTCGGCGGCGGGGCCGCCGGCATCACACTGGCCCTGGACCTGATGGACTCGGGCCTGACCATCGCCATCATCGAAAGCGGCGGCGAGACCTTCGAGCCGACCGTCCAGCGCCTGTATGCCGGCCGCAATACCGGACTGGACAACTACCCGCTGAGCCAGTCGCGGGTGCGGATGTGGGGTGGCTCGACGACGCGCTGGGCGGCGCAGTGCCGGATGATGGAGCGGCTCGACTTCGAGCGCCGGGACTGGATCCCGGACAGCGGCTGGCCCTTCGACCGCCAAGCGCTCCTGCCCTACTACGCGCGTGCCGCCCGGACCTGCCACCTCACGGACTTCGATCCCGAGAACCCCGAGCGTCTGCCCGAAGGCTCCTTCCGGCTGAGCCATGACGATCTGCGCATGGTCCGCTTCGAGTTCGGCCACCCGACCGATTTCGGCCAGGCCTACCGCGACCGGCTGGCCGGATCGGCCGCCGTGCGCGTCCATCTGCACGCCAACGCGGTCGAGATCCGGCTCTGCGATGCGGCCCGCTCGGTCACCGGCATCGAGGCCCGCACCCTCGAGGGCCGCCGGCTCACCTTCAAGGCCCGGCACTACGTGCTGGCCGCCGGCGGGATCGAGAACCCGCGACTGATGCTGGCCTCGCGCTCGGTGGCCGAGGCGGGGGTCGGCAACGGCCACGGCCTGGTCGGGCGATACTTCATGGATCACCCGTACCTCACCACCGGCTACTTCCTGCCCGCCTCGCCAGCGCTCGCCGACGGCGCCCACGTGATCCGCACCTTCAAGCGCGTCGGCTGGGAGCAGACCTGGCATTCGGGCGTGACCCTGTCCGAAGCGGCCCAGCGCCGCGAGGCGGCCAGCGGCGCCGTCGCTTATTTTATCCGCCGGCTGCTCTCCGAAACGACCCCGGACTACCACTTCAGCGGCAATCGCGCCCGCAACCGCCTGCGCGACGCCTGGCGCTTCCGCACCGTGGACGACGTCGATGTCGGGCGCGATATCGTCCAGATGATCGGTGGAGCCCCGACCGTGCTGCGCACCTACGCCAAGCGTGCCGTCGAGATCGTCAGGCCCCGGCGCGTCATGGCGCTGCGCACGGTGGTCGAGACCACGCCGCGGCGGGACAGCCGGGTCGCGCTCGATCGCACCGTCAACCGGCTCGGCCAGCAGCAGGCCGTGGTGGACTGGCGGGTCAGCGACAGCGACCGCCGCGGGCTGGATCACCTGCGCCGGACCCTGGCAAGTCTCTTGCATGAGAGCGGTCAGGGGAAGATGATCGATGACTGGAGCCTTCGGGAGAATGGCTGGCCACCATCCATGGACGGCGGGCGTCACCACATGGGCACCACCCGCATGCACGACGATCCGACCCGGGGCGTCGTCGACGCCCACGCACGGGTGCATGGCATCGCCAACCTGCATGTCGCCGGCAGCTCGGTCTTCCCCACCGGTTCCTACGTCAATCCGACGCTGACGATCGTGGCGCTGACGCACCGCCTCGCCGATCGCCTGCGTGCCCTGGCGAGCCTCCCGGGGGCGGCGTCGTGACCAGCCCCGGCATCACCGCGATCATCGTCAACCACAATGCCGAGACCGAGATCGTCAAGGCGATCCGCAAGCTCGACGCGCAGGATGGCCTCGTCGATGCCATCCTGGTGATCGACAACGCTTCGACCGACAACAGCGTGGCGGCGGCGAGGGCGGCGAGCCCGCGCGTCGAGGTCATCGAGCTCGGCGAGAACCTGGGCCCGGCGATCTCGCGCAATCGCGGCATGCAGGCGGCGAAGACCCCTCTGGTCCTGCTGGTCGACGACGACGTCTACGTGGCATCCGGCTGCATCGCGCAGCTGCTCACCCACCTCGATGATCCCCAGGTCGCGGCCGTGGTGCCGCGGCTGATCCTCTACCCCGACAACGCGCTGATCCAGCTCGACGGCGCCGAAACCCACCTGGTCGGCTCCATGGTCCTCAACAACGCCCGGCTGGACGCGGCCACCACGCCGGCCGCCGTCAGCCAGATCGGCGCCTTCTCGACCTCCTGCGTGCTCGCCAGGCGCGACGTCATGCTGGCGGCCGGCGGCATGGACGAGAACTACTTCATCTATCTCGAGGACCAGGAATTCGGCCTGCGCCTGCGCTCGCTCGGCCACAAGCTGGTGTGCGACGCGAAGGCGCTCGCCTATCACGATCGCGGCGCCGGCACCCCAAACCTCTCCTTCCGCGATGCCGGCGAGTATCCCCGGCGGCGCGCCTATCTCACCATGCGCAACCGCTGGCAGACGATCCTCATCCACTACCAGCCGCGCACCCTCATCCTGCTGGCCCCGGTGCTGCTGCTCTACGAGATCGCCTCGCTGGCCATGGCGGCACGGAAGGGCTGGCTCAGGCAATGGTGGCAGGCCTGGGCCTGGCAGTGGCAGAACCGGCAGAGCCTGCGCGAGCGCCGCCGGTTCGTCGCCGAGAACCGGCGGCTGAGCGAGGCCAGCTCGCTGGTCGGTGGTCCGCTGCCCCTGGCGCCGGGGCTGATCGGCAAGGGCCTGGAGGCCAGGGCGGTCGGTGCCCTGACCGCGATCATCAGCGGCTACGGCCGCCTCGTCCGCCCGCTCCTGCCGCGATAGCGGTCAACGGCGGGCAACGAGCGTCGTTCGATCCGTCCAGTGCTCGGCAGCGTACGGCCTGAATTCGTCGCTCGCCGGCTCGTTCCACCAGAGATCGAAGCCGCGGTCGCGAAACGCATCCAGCACGACCGCGGGATCGCCGCCCATGCCCGGATGGATCTCGACGATCCAGGCCCGGGCGTCCTGCATGTCGTCGATCTGATCGGGAATCACGGAGAACTCCGCACCTTCGATGTCGATCTTCAACACCGTCGCATCGGCCAAGACCGTCGCCAGCCGCTTGGACGCCACCTTGACGCCGCCGCTCTTGACGATGTGCCCGCAGCTGTCCAGCGAGAAGGCCACCTCGCCGTCCCGGTTGCTGATGGCGCAGTTCTCGATGTGCACCGGCAGGCCGTTGATCGCGAGATTGGCCTCGATCACCGCGCAGTTCGATGCGACCGGATCGACGGACACCACCCTGCCCTCCGGGCCCGCCGCGAGCGCGAAGCTCGTGCTGTAGAGCCCGTGGAAGGCGCCGGCATCGATGATCCGCTCGCCCGCGAGGTCGAGATTGGCCACGAGCCAGTTCAGCTCGCGCCGGTTCTTCTCCTTGAAGGGATCGTACCAGTCGGCGCTCTGGGCCGTCGCGACGAAGAACTTCTGCGTCCGTCCGGCGATCTCCAGTTCCTTGATGAACGGCCGGAAATCGAGCACGCGGTCCGTGACGAAGGACCGGATCTTGGCGAGCTTCGCGTCGAGCAGGCCTGCAGCCATGAGCAAATTCCAGACTTGGGTAGGGTGTTGCCGCCTTGTTACCGCAGCGGTCGTCCGATCGAAAGCGCAGGCGGCCCACCGGTCAGGCGGCGGCCGGTTGTCGTCGAGCCTCGATGAAGCGATCGATCCGTCGGCTGAATTCCTCCGGCCGGCGTGCCTCGGCCCAGATCGCGAAGTTCTGGGGCTCCGAACGGGCGATCGCCAGCGCCTCCTGCAGGGCCGGCAGCATCTTGCGGCTGTCGTCGAAGACGGCGCCGACCCGAACGGGCTGCGTCACCTGGTACCTGAAGACCGGGAAATCCGGGCAGACCACGGCGGTGCCGGCGCAGGCGGCATCGTGGATCACGCCGCTGCTCCGATAGAAGTAGTGCAGCCGATCGTAGTGGATGAGCAGCACGTCGACGGCGGCCATTGCCCGCAGGTAGTCCGCGTAATCGAGCGTCGGCACGGCCCGCACGCCCCGCCCTGCCCAGGTCTCGAGCACCTGCCGGTCATTGGAGCCCAGCACGATCTCCGCCTCGAGGTCGCCGCTCGCCCGGAACTCGAGCAGCAGGCTCAAGAGCCGGTCCGTGTTCTTCTCGGGCAGCTCCCGGCCGATCACGCCGATCGACAGCGGCCCGGCGTGCTGCCGGGCGGGCCGCTCGCCGTGTGGCGGGTAGATCGGCATCGGCAGGCTGACGAACTGGCGATCAGAGACCTCGACGCCGAGCTCCGCCAGCCCGTCGGCCGCCTCGAGGAAGCCGAACTGGAAGCCGAGGCGGCACAGCGTCCGGAAGTACCACCGCTCGCGCGATCCCACATGCGCCACCTGCATGTTGTTCTGGATCATGAAGAGCAGCTTCTTGCGGAACGGCCAGAGGAGGGGGGCCGCGAGGAGCAGCATCTTGGTCGTGAAGTAGCGGATGATGATCAGGTCGGCGCGATGGTGACGGATGGCGAAGAAGAGGATGAGGGGGTGAACGATGAGGTCGCGGATCCGGTAGAGCGGACCTTCGGTGGCGCGGCGGAGTGCCCGCAGCGGCACCAGGTCGTAGAGCGGCGGTGCCGCCACGATGCGGTGCTTCGAGGCGGCGATCGCCTCCTCGAAATGGAACACGGTGGCCGCTGTGACCTTTGCCTGCCGCGAGGGCCGCGAGCCCATCCTAGGGGCGGACCCAGAGGCGCGTGTCCCAGAGCCCGTCGGAGGTGTGCATCGCCCGCCAGCCGGACAGCCGCCGCGCCACCTCGGCCCACTCGTCGTTCAGGGGCCGGCTGCGGTTGATCATGATCGTCGAGTGGCTGCCCTCGAAGTCGTTGGCGAGGTAACGGTTCGCGCCATCCAGCACGAGCAGCCCGCCGGGCTTGATCTTGTCGATGGCGCGCTCGATGCAGCGCAGCCGCATCTGCCCGTCGACCACGGCGAAGTCCAGGGAAGCATCGGCGAACTCGTCGGCCACCTTGGCGTAAGGGTGGTCCCGCGGCTCGTCGAGCTGTCCGCCCTCGGCCGGGACCAGCCGGTAGTCCACCTTGGCGCCGATGCCGCGTCTCTCGAGATCGGCCTGGACCTTGGCATGCCAGGCGGCATCGTGCTCGACCGTCACGAGGTGGGCCACCCGTTCGGCGATCCAGGAGCTGCTGCGCCCCGACCCCCACTCCAGCCCCCGGTCGGTAGGCTTGAGCCAGGCATTGAGCGTCAGGACCGCGTTCGCGACCATCACCGGCGCTTCGGGGTGGCGCTTCTGGAAGGCCTGCTGGACCAGGTAGCGCCAGAGATAGGGCGGGTAGAGTTTCTCTTTCTTCATGAGCTTTGGTAGATCTCTCTGGTTCGGGCCGCCAGCTGCGGCCAGTCGAGCGCCTGGAGGTCGAGCGCCGGGCGCTCGGTCTCGCGCGCCCAGCGACAGGCATCGGCAAGATGGGCGGCGGTCAGCTCGCCCTCGTAGAGTCGGACCCAGTCGGCGCCGAAGGTCTGCAGGTGCTCCGGCATCGAGCCGAGAGCCGGGACCAGCACCGGCCGGCCGAAGCTGAGAGCCAGGATCAGCGCACCCGAGTTCAGGATCCGCCGATAGGGCAGGACCACGAGGTCGGCCGCGGCGAAGAAGAGCTGCACCTCGTCGTTGTCGATGTGGCGGAGATCCAGCCGCACATCGGCGGGCGGTGCGGCCTCGGCAGCCTGCCGGGCCTCGCCCTCGACCACGCCGTCATAGGCCTTGCCGGCGATCAGCAGCGTTGCCCCCGGGATCGCGGCCCCGGCGAAGCGGCGGATCAGCAAGGGCACGTTCTTGTAGGGCCGCAACAGGCCGAAATGGACCAGGACCGGCCCCTCCGGATCGAGGCCGAGCCGCTCCCTGGCCGCCGCCCGCGAGACGTCGTGCGGGTAGGCGTCCCGGTAATGGCCATGCGGCACCACGTGATGCGGCAGCTCCCGGATCGCCGGGAACCGCGCATCGGCGAGCTCGAGGCTGTGCCGGCTGAGGCCGATGATGCCGTCGACCCGGCCCGTGAACCACCGCCAGAACCACGTTTCCAGCGCCGGATGCAGCCGGTCGTTGCTGCCGAGGTCGTGGATGGTCCAGAGGATCCGCGTACCGCGCCAGCGCGCCTGGGCCAGCAGCAGCACGAAGACGCTCGTCTCGAGCCAGGCGAGCAAGAGGGAGCGCCGGTAGAGCACGGTCTCCGGATGGTGCAGGTGCCAGAGCGGGCCGGGGGCCTGAAGCGCCCGCCAGGGCGTCCAGTCCTCGATGGTCACCCCCTGCTCCAGCAGCGCTCTTGCCAGCAAGGCGGCGTGCGGGTTGGCGGCGGCCTTGCGAAAGGCCGGCCAAGCCAGAACGTTCAAACGGTCGGTCCCGCTACCAGCTCAGCGGAAGGCACCGTCGCCCGACAGCTCGCCATTGCGCAGCGCCAGCATAACGCCGGAAAGCTCCTGGAAGTGCACGCGAATCGCGACCAGCATCGCGATCGGCACCTCGAACCAGCGCACGCCATAGGCCGATGCCTTCTTCAGGCAGTTCTTCCAGGTGCCGGCGATCGACATGGCGAAGATGAAGGGCAGGCCGAGCGGCCCGAGCTTGAACATCCAGGCATGGCTGGCATCGTCGTGCAGCTGACGGAAGCGCGCCATCGAGAAGCCGGTGTGGTGCCGCGCATGCTGCTGCATCGGCCAACCGCCATAGCCGTGATAGGCGATCATGTTGGGCTCGAAGCGGAGCTCCTTGCCGGCCGCCACCATCTCCTCGGACTGCTGCTTGGAGCCGAACGGTCCGAGCTCGTTGCGCAGCGGGAACTCCAGCATGGCATCCTTGCGGAATGCGGCATTGTTGTTCGAGATCAGCCGGGTGCGGCCCGGGCCGCCGCAGTCGACGTAGGAGCGGTCGATCAGCGCGAAGATCCGCGGCAGCAGCCCCTCCGCCCGGTAGAGCGTCTTGCCGCTGATCGCCGCAGCTTCCGGATGGGCAGCATGATGCTCCATCACCGCCCGGAGCCAGCCCTTGTGCGGAACGCAGTCGGCATCGAGGATCACGACGAAATCCGCGAGCGCCGCCTCGACGCCCGCGTTCTTCAAATCATAGGAGGTGGTGCCGTCCGTGTAGACGATGCGCAAGGATGGCAGGCTCTGCGCCAGGTCGTCCGGCACGCCGTTCTTGGCCGACCGCGGCTCGACGAGAAGGAAATCGACGTTGCCCTCGTAATCCTGCTGCGCCAGGGCGCTCAGCGTCAGTCTCAGCTCGTTCCAGGTGGCCGCACCACCAGCCTTGTAGTCGATGACCACGACAACCGAGGCCGCAACCGCATCCTTGTCCACCATGCCTTGTGGCTCCTCCGCTTCGCCTGTCCAATGCCTACATAGATTGGACGGGCGACATTGAGAAGCATCAAGGGCAAAGGTCGGCACCGATCGACGCACCGGCGGACACCCGTCGCCGAAGATCTGCTCTTCTCCCTCGCCGCCTGCCCCATGGTCTGGTGGAGTTCCGGATGGAGCCAACGGAATTCTTCCCCTAATCTCACCGCATCGCGGCGCCAGCGCCACTGGCCAGCCGATCGGTGCCGATCCCCGGCAGGAGGACGGTCGATGAAGGGAGGCCCGGCCATGGTTCCACCACCACCTCCCGCCGGCGACGGCCCGAGCGCCGCGCCCGGCATCGCGGTCGAGGCCAGGAACGCCAGCAAGGTGTTCGGCCAGGGCGAAAGTGCCATGCGCGCCCTCGACGACGTCTCGGTGGCGATCCGCAAGGGCGAGTTCTTCACCCTGCTCGGCCCGTCGGGCTGCGGCAAGACCACGCTGCTCCGCCTGATCGCCGGCTTCGACACGCCGACCAGCGGCACCATCCTGCTGAACGGCCGGGACATCACCACCGATCCGCCGAACCGGCGCCCGGTCAACACCGTCTTCCAGAGCTACGCGCTCTTCCCCCACCTGACGGTGCTTGAGAACATCCGCTTCGGCCTCGACATGCTCGGCCGCAGGCGAGCCGAGGCGGACGCCCGGGCCGCCGAGATGCTGGCGCTGGTGCGGCTGGAGGACTTCGCGACCCGCCGGACGGCCCAGCTCTCCGGCGGCCAGCAGCAGCGCGTGGCGCTCGCCCGGGCCCTGGCGCCGGCGCCCGAGGTGCTGCTGCTCGATGAGCCCCTCTCCGCCCTCGACCTCAAGCTGCGCAAGGAGATGCAGCGCGAGCTCAAGCGGCTGCAGCGGGAGACCGGCATCACCTTCGTCTTCGTCACCCACGACCAGGAGGAGGCGCTCACCATGTCCGACCGGATCGGCGTGATGCAGGGCGGCAGGATCCTGCAGATCGGTGGGCCGCGCGCAATCTACGACCACCCGGCCAACCGCTTCGTCGCGGACTTCATCGGCGAGACCAACTTCCTCGCGGGCGAGGTCGAAGCGATCGCGGACGGGCTCGCGACGATCAGGCTCGCCTGCGGTGCGCTCACCGTCCGCGCGGCAGGCCTCGACCGGGGCCGGAAGATCACCCTGGCGATCCGCCCCGAGCAGGTGCGCATCGGGAACGGAGAAGGGCTGCCCGCCGTGGTCACCGGCAACGTCTATTTCGGCACCGACACGCACTGCCACCTCGAGCTGGCGGACGGCACCGGGATCGTCGCCCGCCTGCAGAATGCCGCCGACGACACGGCCTCGCTCGACGAGGGCACCGCCCTGCGCGTCTCGTTCGCACCGGGTGCTGTCCAGGTGCTGCGGGACTGAAGCCCGTGCGCCCCACCACGGCAGCCACGATCGAGGCTGGGCGGGTCCGCCGCAACTGGCTGCTCGCCGCCCCGGCCCTCGCCCTCCTGCTCGTCGGCGCATCCGGCCCGCTGCTGATCGTCCTCGTCTACTCGTTCCTCGAGCCCGGCGAGTATTCCGGCGTCATCTGGAGCTTCACGCCCCGGGCCTGGTTCGAGATCTTCCTCAAGCGCGACATCTTCGACGGCACGCTCGGCGTCGCCGACGCGCATCTCACGATCTTCTGGCGCTCGGTGCGCCTCTCGCTCCTGACGACACTCATCACCATCCTCCTCGGCTTCCCGACCGCCTGGTTCATCGCCACCCGCCCGCGCAACCAGCGCGCCCTCTGGCTCTTCCTCATCACCATCCCGTTCTGGACCAACCTCCTGATCCGCACCTTCGCCATCATGGAGGTGATCCGGAACCAGGGTGTCCTGAACACGGCCCTCCTGCAGGCCGGCCTGATCGCCGAGCCGATCCAGATCCTCTACACCGACACCGCCGTCCTGATCGGCATGACCTATGTCTACCTGCCGCTCATGGTGCTGCCGCTCTACGCCGCCATCGACCGGTTCGACTTCCGCCTCGCCGAGGCCGGCTACGACCTCTACGCCTCGCGCCTGCAGGTCCTCCGCCGCATCGTCCTGCCGCTGGTCCGCCCCGGCCTGATCGCCGGCTCGATCCTCGTCTTCGTCCCGTCGCTCGGCGCCTACGTCACGCCCCGCGTGCTCGGCGGCGGCAAGAACATGATGATCGGCAACTTCATCGAGCTGCAGTTCGGCCAGGGCCGGAACTGGCCCTTGGGCGCCGCCCTCTCCATGCTGCTGCTGCTGATCGTGATGGCCGCACTCCTGGTCTACGTGCGCATCGCCAGCCGGGAGAAGCCGCATGGCTGAGCGCCGCGCGTTCTCGGTGACCCGGCTCCCCGGCTTCACCGCCATTGCGCTTCTCACCTTCGTGCTGCTCTACGCACCCATCGTCACCCTCGTCGCCTTCTCCTTCAACGGCTCGGAAAGCATTGCCGTCTGGGGCGGCTTCTCGTGGCGCTGGTACGCCATCACCTGGCAGAACACGGCCGTCCAGGAGGCGACGGTCCGCTCCCTGGTCATCGCCGCCTCGGCCGCCGCCATCGCCGGCACCGTCGCCACCCTCGTCGCCCTCGGCACGACGCGCACCCGTCCCTACCGGGGCCAGACGCTCATCTACGTCCTGGTGAACCAGCCGCTGATGGTGCCGGAGATCGTCACCGCCGTGGCGCTCTTGATCTTCTTCTCGGGCATCAGGCTCGCCACCGGCTATGCCGGGCTCGGCTACCTGATCCTCGCCCACTCGGCCTTCTGCGTGCCCTTCGCCTATCTGCCGATCCGCGCCCGGCTCGAGGGCATGGACCTCACGCTGGAGACGGCCGCCAGCGACCTCTATGCCGACCGCTTCCAGACCTTCCGCCACGTCACCTTGCCGCTGCTGGCCCCCGGCATCGTCGCCGGGGTGATGCTCGCCTTCATCATCTCGCTCGACGACGTGGTGATCACCGAATTTGTCAAATCCGCCGGACAGGATACGCTGCCGACCTACATGCTCGGCCAGCTGCGCCGGGCCGTGACGCCGGAGGTCAACGCCATCTCGACGGCACTCCTGGCGCTCACCGTCCTGCTGCTGACCGTGTTCTTTCTCTTGACCCGAAAGCGGGACTGAACCGCCGTCCCAAGAAGGAGTGATCGATGCGGAGGCTGACCGGACTGCTCGCTGCCGTCGCCGTGCTTGGCGCCGGTGCCGCCCGTGCCGAGGGCGAGCTCAACCTCTTCAACTGGGGCAACTACACGAGCCCCGAGCTGATCGAGAAGTT
>CAZGUW010000015.1:0-33029 GCA_964528705.1 uncultured Geminicoccaceae bacterium | reverse complement strand
GGCCGTGCCCGGCCGAGGCCGCACTTCCGGGTCACCGGCGGGTCACCGGCAAGTCACCGGCATGATCGGGACAGGCCCGGGCGGGTGTCCCTGGTCTCGGGCAGCAGGCTCGCCATCCCCGTCCTGGCGACCGCATCTGCCGGGCCGGGCACCTTGTCCCGTGGGACACGCCGCCTTGTATTCGCACAAAAAAAGGCTTGCGGTAGAACGAAATAACTTGAACAGCGCGCGCATGCCGGCAAGACTGCGGCGAGCGATCTGGCCGGGGCGCCGGCAGGTCCTGCGTTCGTCGGTTTCACCGTTTGGGAGTCACGCCATGAACATGAAATTCCTCGCTGCGGCAGCCCTCGCCGCGGTCTTCTCCGTTTCCGCCGCCGAGACCAGCTTCGCCCAGCACGGCAACTGCATGGAGTACATGCCGGTCGTCCAGGCCAAGTTCGACGCGGCCTCGGCCGAGGAGCAGGCCAAGGCCAAGGACGCCATGGACGCCGCGGTCAAGGCGCAGTCCGAGAACAACGAGGAAGCCTGCCTCGAGCATCTGCACATGGCCGACCAGCAGCTCGGCGGCGAGTAATCGCCACCAGCTCCGGCGATCGGGCAGGTCTCGGGGCGGCTTTGCGCTGACCTAGGCCGGTTCGCTCGCTGAATGGCTGCGGCTGAATCGCTCTGTCGATCAGCCAATCGATCGAGCCGCCCATGCCTCAGGCATGGGCGGTTTGCTTTTGTCGCCGGTTCCGCATGGAGCCGATGAATCGCTTGGGCTTCGGGCCAAGATCGGCTGGCCGGATCGCGACCGGTCGGCGCGTTGAAGCCCGGACGGGGGACCTATGGCCACTCTCGGGACGGGGCAGGCCGCGGTCCTATTCTGACGAGGCGGAGCCTTTGCCGAACCCGGAAGTCCAGGCTCTTCGCCCTTGAACGCCCGCTACCGCTGCCGCGCGGACGGCAGCGGCGGCTTCACGCGCTCGAATGGCGGCGGCGCAGCGTCGGCCCCGCGCGGCCTGCCTCAGGCGGCTGCGGCCGGCGCCTGGGTGGTGCGCCAGCGCATGGCCTCATGCAGGGCCCGCAAGGGCGGCAGGCCGTCGTCGAGCTGGATCGAGCGCGCGGTCAGCCGCGGCGTGATCGGCAGATCGTGCGGCACCTTCGCCAGGAGGCGTTCGAGCCGGCGGCCGATCAGCGTGGCTGCACCTGCGTGGATATCGTCGAGCAGCACCGCGAAACGGCCGGCGCCGAGATGCGCCGCCAGGTCCTCGGCGCGCAGGTCGCGGCGCAGCATCGGCCCGAGCTTCGCGAGATAGCGGTTCACCGCCGCGTGGCCGGCCGCCTCGTTGAGCCGCGGCAGGTTGACCAGCTCGACGAAGACCAGCCCGCCCCGCTGGATGGCGCCCGCCTCGATCGTCCGCAGATGCTCGAGGAAGAAGCCGTGGTTGAAGAGTCCGGTCAGGGGCTCGTGGCAGAGTCCCTGAAGCTCGTTCTCCGGCGGGGCGAGGAGCTGGCGCTGCAGGGCGGCGAAACCCAGCCAGAAATCCATGCGCGCCCGGACGAGCTCGGCCGGCTGCGGCAGGATCAGCCGGTCGGCCACCGGCAGGTGGGCGAGGCGGCGCTTGGCATCCAGCGGCTCGCCGTCGCTGCTCTGGTCGAGGGCCAGGAGCGTCACCGGCGGGTGGTCGGTCGCGAGATCGGTCCAGCGCAATAGGTCGCGCCGCGCCGCGGCATTGGTGCCGAGCAGCACGATCATGTCGAAGCTGCGGGTGAGGATCGGGCCCTTTGCCTTCTCCAGGTTGTCGGCGAAGTTGAGGGCCGCGCGGCCCAGCGCCTCGCCGATCTTCACCTTGTGCTGGCTCGCCGGCCCGATCACCAGCACGCGGGGCCGATCGCCCCCGTCCGGGCGGCGCCGCGGCCTGGTGCCGACCGCGGCGACCGGTGCCCTGGGTGGCTGGAAGCGGCGGAAGGTCTGCTGCCGCTCGCGCAGCGCCGCCCGGGCCCGGCCGAGCTGATGGAGCGCATCGAGGCGGGCGCGCAGCTCGTCCTCGTCGAACGGATAGGTCAAAAGGTCGTCGACGCCGATCGCCAGCGCCTTGCTCAGCGACAGGGCCTCGGCCTCGTCGGCGAGCGCCGCCACCGCCACACCCTCGTCGGGCTGCCGGCGGCTGAGGGCGGCGAGCGGTGCCGCCGCCTGGTCGACGCCGACCTCGATCAGGCGCACCCGCGGTTGCAGCTCCGGCTTCCTTCCGGCCAGCGTCGCCGGGGTCTGGCGGGTGAACGCATAGCCGTTGCTGTCGAGCCACTCCGCGAGGCTCGAGAGACTGCCGGGCCGCGCCTCGACGATCTCCACCGCGAACCCACGCCGCATTTGCCACTCCATCTCGGGCAGCTGCCAGGGAAAGGCGCAGCCGCTGAGCCGGCAATTGACATGCCACGAATCGGGTTTCATCTCGGTTAACGCCGTTGCTTCATCATGTGGCGAGGATCGGCGGGCAGGGGTGACGGAGCCGCCGACCGGCTATTTGGTGCCATAGATCCGGTCACCGGCATCGCCGAGGCCAGGCAGGATATAGCCGTGATCATTGAGCCCGCGATCGACCGCGGCAGTGAAGATCGGCACATCCGGGTGCGCATCGTGGAACCGCCGCACGCCCTCGGGCGCCGCCAGCAGGCAGGCCAGCTTGAGGTCGGTGGCGCCGTCGCGCTTGACTCGGTCGACGGCGGCCACCGCCGAGTTCGCCGTCGCCAGCATCGGATCGACGAGGATCACCGGGCGCTCGGCCAGGTCCTCGGGCACCTTGTAGTAATACTCGACCGGCTGCAGCGTCGCCGGGTCGCGGTAGAGGCCGATATGGCCAACCCGGGCGGACGGGACGAGGTCCAGCATGCCGTCAAGCAGCCCGTTGCCCGCCCTGAGAATCGAGACGAGGCAGAGCTTCTTGCCGGCCAGCGTGCTCGCCTGCATCGTCTCGAGCGGCGTGTCGATGCTGATCGTCTCGAGCGGCAGGTCGCGGGTGATCTCGTAGCCGAGCAGCAGCGCCACCTCGCGCACCAGCCTGCGGAAATCCGCGGTCGCCGTCTTGCTCCGGCGCATCAGGGTCAGCTTGTGCTGCACCAGCGGGTGATCGACGACGATGAGCTCGGGCATGAGCCTTTCCGTTCGGTGGCGACCCGTGGGGTGGCCCTGCCGGGTAGCCCTGCTGGGTGGCGATGAGGGCGACCGCGCGAACGGCCGATCAATGCCGGGCGATGCTAGAAGCAGCCGCCGGTGATCGCAATGGCGTGGCCCGGCGTCTCGCGCCAGTTCGCCGCCAACTGTGCCAAGGGACCCACAATGCGCACCGCCGGGAGGTCGCGCACGGTAAGGTTGAGCTCTTGGCGAAGGCGATCAACCAGCCGGTCAGCGAGCGCGATCGAGAGGGCCCTGAGCTCGACGACGATGTCAGAACCCGGCGGATGGCGCAGCCGGGCCACCGCGGCATGGCGCGGGTTGACGAGGCCGAGGCGCATGATGTCCGCCACCAGCCGCCGGGTCGCGGGCACGGTCAGCTCTTCGAGCCCGTCGAGCTTGATGCCGGCCTCGGCGAGCGGCTCGACGAGGTCGAGCACGAGCGACTGCAGCAGGCAATGGAACGGGACGAGCTCGCGGCTGCGATCGTCGGCCCAGGCGAGGGGGTGGCGCCAGATGTCGCCGGCGATGCTGCCGCCGATGCGCACGGTGCTGCCGGCAACCGGATCGAGCAGTGGTGCCAGCCGGTCGAGCAGGTCCTGCGCCTTCAGCCCGTCGCTCAGGGCGGGCCCGGCGATGCGGTCGAGCAGCGCCCCGAAGCGCCCGTCGGCGCCGAACGTCTCCGGGTCCTGCTCGAGCCCGGTCGCCAGGGTCTCGAGCCGCTGGCGCGTCGCCGACTCCATGAGGGCGGCCTGCAGCTCGTCGGGCAGGGCCACGGCCGTGTCGCCGGCGAGGAGACGGTGGAGGCCGGGCGCATGGAGCGCCGGGCCTTCGGTCGGGCGGGTCGTCGTGCCACCGGCGGCGAAGAACTGCGCCAGCGAACCGAGCCCCGGCGCGACCCCGTCCGGTGCGATCAGCAACGCCAAGAGCGCCATGTCGGCGCCTGCCCTGGCCCGGCCCTGGCCGTCGAGCCCCGCCACGCTCGCCGCCAGCTGCTCGACCGCGGCCGGATGCTCGCGCTGCAGAAGCGGCCAGAGCGTCGCCAGGGGCGGCCGCAGGTCGGGCGTGGTCTCGCGAATGCTGGAGGCCAGGGCGAGCGCCACCGTGGACACCGATTCCGGCGACAGGTTGAAATGCTCGCTCTCGCCCCGCTCGACGGCGGCGAGCAGCATCCAGGCACGCTCACGCACGGTCTCCAGACGGTGCAGGCGCTCGACGGTGACGGCCTCCTCGGGCAATGTTCTCTCCTGTCCAGAACCGGCCGGCCGCACGCAGTGGCCACTCTTGAGAAAGCCCGATGCGCACGCGCGTCAAGATCTGTTGTATCGCCTCGCAGGAAGAGGCGGCAATGGCCATGGCACAGGGCGCCGACCTGCTGGGCCTGGTCGGGCCCATGCCGAGCGGCCCGGGGGTCATCGGACTGGACACCGCCCGTGCAATTGCCGCGGCCACTCCGCCCGGCGTGGCCGCCGTGCTGCTGACCAGCGCCACCGATCCCGAGGAACTGGTGGCGGAGGCGAGGCAGGTCCACCCCGCCGTGCTGCAGATCGTCGACGAGGTGCCGCCAAGGAGCTACGTCCGCCTGCGCGCGGCCTTGCCCGGCATGCGCCTCATTCAGGTCCTGCACGTCGAGGACGAGGCCACCCTGGCCCGGGCGCAGGCCGTGGCGCCGCTGGTCGATGCGCTGCTGCTCGACAGCGGCCGGCCGGATGCCCCCGTCAAGGAGCTCGGCGGCACCGGCCGTGTGCACGACTGGGCGATCAGCCGAAGGGTCGTCGCGACGGTCGACCGGCCGGTCTTCCTCGCCGGCGGGCTCGATCCCGGAAACGTCGGGCGGGCCGTCGCCACGGTGCGACCTTTCGGTGTCGACCTCTGCAGCGGCGTGCGCCGCGACGGCAGGCTGGACAAATCGCTGCTGGCCCGCTTCATGACGGCCATCCAGGCCGCAGACGGGGGAAGAGACCAGGCATGATCGAGGACAATCGCAACCTCACCGAGGACCGGCCGACCTTCGTCACCCATCTCGAATGCAGCATGACCGGCGAGCGCTACGAGGCCGACCGGCTGCACAACCTCTCCGCCGCCGGCCGGCCGCTCCTGGTCCGCTACGACCTCGACGGCGTCAAGGGTGCATTGACGAAGGCGAAGCTCGCCGAACGGCACATGGATCTCTGGCGCTGGCGCGAGCTTCTCCCGGTGCGGCGCACCGAGAACATCGTCAGCCTCGGCGAGATCGCCACACCGCTGATCGAGCTGCCGACACTGGCCGCGGCGAACGGCGCCACGGGCAGTCTCATCGTCAAGGACGAGGGCCGCCTGCCGACCGGCTCCTTCAAGGCGCGCGGCCTCGTCATGGCCGTCGCCATGGCGAAGGAGCTGGGCATCACCCACATGGCGATGCCGACCAACGGCAATGCCGGTGCGGCACTCTCCGCCTATGCCAGCCACTGCGGCATCAAGACCACCATCTTCTGCCCGGCCGACACGCCCGAGACCAACATCAGCGAGATGGCGCTGCAGGGTGCCGACGTCTATCGGGTCAACGGGCTGATCGACGACTGCGGCAAGCTCGTCGGCGCCGGCAAGGACACCGTCGGCTGGTTCGACACCTCGACCCTGAAGGAGCCGTACCGGATCGAGGGCAAGAAGACGATGGGCCTCGAGCTCGCCGAGCAGCTCGGCTGGGAAATGCCCGACGTCATCTTCTACCCGACCGGCGGCGGGACGGGCCTGATCGGCATGTGGAAGGCCTTCGCCGAGCTCGAGGCGATCGGTTTCACCGGCTCGAAGCGCCCGCGCATGGTGGCCGTGCAGGCGACCGGCTGTGCCCCCATGGTCAAGGCCTATGAGGACGGCGAGGAGCACGCGCCCCGCTGGGAGAACGCCGCCACCATCGCCTCGGGCATCCGGGTACCCCAGGCCGTCGGCGACTTCCTCATCCTCCGCGCCGTCCGCGAGAGCGGCGGCTTCGCCATCGCCGTCAACGACGAAGCCATCCAGGCCGGGCTCGACGAGGTGGCCGGCAAGGAGGGCTTCCTCCTCTGCCCCGAGGGTGCCGCCACCTACGCCGCCTGGAAGACCAGCCTGAAGGACGGCCGCATCAAGCCGACCGACCGCTGCGTCCTCTTCAACTGCGCCACCGGCCTCAAGTACCCCCTGCCGAAGATCGAGAAGAGCCTCGACCGGCACGGCGAGATCGACTGGGGGCAGTTCAGGCGGTGACGACCGCCCGGGTGGGCCACCACTCCGCGTCCTGGATCTGCGCCAGCGTGTAGGGGCAGCGCCGCGGCAGGCGTCTGGCGGCATCGTTCTCGTGATGCTGCTCAAGGTCGGCCTGCGCCAGCCTGCGGGCGAGCTGGTAGCGCTGGTCCAGGTCGTCCTCGAGCTCGTTGGCGATAGTCGTGGTGATCCGGTTTGCGAGGTTGTCGCGCGCCGTCCGGACCGTGTTCTGCCAGCCGCGGCGCGGCTCCTCGGCCGGCGAGTGCTCCAGCTTCAGGAGATGCTGGATGATGGTGGCGGTGTGCGAGGCACAGGATGCACGAAGGTCACGGGCCATGTCGTCCAGCTCCTCCGCCAGCAGCTCCAGGTCGAGCGGCACGTTGGTGCCCGTGGCCGCGAGACGGCGCATCGTCGCCGCCTGCTCCGCCAGCCAGGCCACGTAATCGGATTCGAACAGGCTCGCCGTCATGGCCGCTCTCCCGCGCGCTGCGTGCCGAACAGGATACCGCCGCAGCACTCCGCTGCAAAGCGCGCGCCAGCGGCCCGAACAGGAGCGGCCGCCATTTACAACCCGCTGAGCGACAACCATAAGCTCCGGCCAACAGGAGGCTTGCCATGCGCCCGACCACCCGCTTTCGCCGCCTCGTCGAGGCACCCGAGATCCTCGTCCTGCCGGGCATCCAGGACGCGCTGACGGCGAAGATCGCCGAGCGGGCCGGGTTCGCCGCGGTCACCTGCGGCGGCTATGCTGCGACCGCCGCCCTGCTCGGCCAGCCCGACACCTCGCAGCTCGGGCTCATGGAGATGGCCGAGCACTATGCCCGTATCGTCGAGGCCGTGACCGTGCCGGTCTTCGCCGATGCCGACACGGGCTTCGGCAACGTCACCAATGTCCGTCGAGCCGTGCGCGAGTACGAGCGGGCAGGGGTCGCCGGCCTGTTCATCGAGGACCAGCTCTTTCCCAAGCGCTGCGGCCACATGGCCGGCAAGGCGGTGATCCCGGCCGAGGAGATGGTCGGCAAGCTCAAGGCTGCCCTCGACGCCAGGCAGGACCAGGACCTCGTCATCATGGCGCGCACCGACGCGCTCGCCGTCAACGGCCTCGACGACGCCATCGAGCGCGGCCGGCTCTACCGGGCGGCGGGTGCGGACATGATCTTCGTCGAGGCGCCGCGCGACATCGACCAGATGCGCCGCATCTGCGCCGAGATCGACGCCCCCTGCATGGCCAACAACATCGAGGGCGGCCTGACGCCCTTCCTGCCGGCCGCCGAGCTGCAGGCGATCGGCTACGCCATGGTCGCCTTCCCGGTCGCCACCAGCTACGCGGTAGCCGCCGCCATCGGCCGGCTGATGGAAACCCTGCATGCGACCGGCACGACCGCCGGTGCGGCCGACGCCATGCTGGACTTCACCACCTTCAACGCCCTGGTCGGCCTGCCCGAGCTGCGCGCCGCCGAGGAGCGCGACCTCGCCTTTGCGCGTCACCTGATGGACGCGCGCGCGCCGAAGCCTTAACGAGAAAAAACAAGCCAACCGATCGGGGAGACACGTGTCATGAACAGCAAGAACACCCTTGCCCTGGCCACCCTGGCGCTGACGCTGCCGCTCGGCACCGCGCAGGCCGAGACGGTCTTTCGCATCAGCCACCAGCTGCCGCCGGCGCACCACATCGCCCAGCTCGTCGAGGCCTTCGCCGCCGATGTCGAGGCCCGCACCGACGGTACGGTCGATGTCCAGATCTTCGGCGCCAGCCAGGCCTACAAGCCGGACCAGCATCACCCGGCCGTGGCGCGCGGCGAGATCGAGGGTGCGATCGCGGTGAACTTCCAGTGGGGCAACACCATCCCCGAGATGAATGTCGTCACCATCACCTTGCGCGCATCGAGGCCTTCCCGGGATCCGAGGCGGCCGACCTGCTCGACGCCAAGCTCCTGGAAAAAGGGGTCGAGAACATCGCCTGGCTCTACACCACCCGCCAGTCGATCTTCACCTCGAGCAACCGCCCGCTGATCACCGTCGAGGACTTCCAGGGCGTGAAGATCCGTGGCCTCAACAAGCTGGTCGACGAGGGGCTGGTCGCCGCCGGCGCCGCACCTGCCGCCATGCCCGGCTCGGAGGTCTACCAGGCATTGCAGACCGGCGTGATCGACGCCGGCCTTACGGACGTCTCGGCCGCCTTCAGCCGCAAGTACTACGAGGTCCAGGAGTTCGGCACGGTCGCCCCCTTCTTCACCGTCTACTTCCACCTCTTCGTCAACCCGGCCTGGTATGCGGGCTTGCCCGAGGCCGAGCGCACCGCCATCGCCGAGGCGGCCGCCGCGGCCGAGCTCGAATCCATCCCGCTCACCGAGGCCACGGCGGAGGCGGCGATCCAGGAGCTCGAGAAGGCCGGCATGAAGCTGCACCTGCAGACGCCGGAGGAGTCCGAGGCCTTCAGCGCCGTCATGCAGCCGCCGGTGATGGAGGCGTTCAAGGCATCGAGCCCCGACGCCGGCGCCATCATCGAGGCGGTCGAGCAGCTCTGACCGCACCAGCTTCGCCGGACGGGGGAGAGGCCGGTCGGCTGGTCCGGCTGATCGATCGGGCAACAGCGCTCCTCTGCCTCCTCGGCACGGGGCTCGCAGCGGCGCTGCTGCTCGTTTCCCTGGCGCTCGTCGCCTGGTCGGTGCTCATGCGCTACTTCCTGAACCAGCCGATCCCCTGGGTCGACGAGCTGGTGGGCTACCTCCTCGTCGGCCTCGTCATGCTGGCCGCCGCCGACGCGCTCCGCCGGGGCGAGCACATCTCGGTCGACCTCGTGACCGACCGGCTGGGCCCGCGCGGCCGGCGGCTGACCGCCGCCGCCGGCCAGCTCGCGGCGCTGGTCGCCGGTATCGCCCTTGCTGTCGGCGGCTGGCAGACGGCGGCCTTCTCGAAGCTGCTCGGCATCTACTCGACCGGCTACCTGGCCGTGCCGATCTACCTGCCGCAGCTGCTCATCCCGCTGGGCGGCCTCCTGCTCGCCGTCGCGGCCACGGTCGGCCTCTTGCGCATGGCGGCCGGCCAGCCGCCGACCACCGAGGCCGACGAGCCGGGGTCGGGTGGACCCCGCCCGTGACCCTCTTTTTCCTGCTCGCCGGCCTCGTCCTCGTCATCCTGACGGGCCTGCCCGTCTTCGCCGCCCTCGGCCTCTTCGGCGGCACGCTCATGGCGGTGGACGAAGTCAGCATCGCGGCACTCGGCGAGATCGTCTTCGGCAAGCTCAACATCTATCTCCTCGTCGCCATCCCGCTCTTCATGCTGATGGCCCACTTCATGATCCGGGGCCGGATCGTCGACGACCTCTACGGCACGGCCCATACGCTGCTGCGCCACCTCCCGGGCGGGCTCGGCGTGGCGACCGTCGTCGCCTGCACCGTCTTCGCCGCGATTTCCGGCTCGAGCGTCGCCACCGCGCTGACCATCGGTGCCGTCGCCATCCCGCAGATGCTCCGCTACGGCTACGCCAGGCCCGCCGCCTACGGTGTCGTCGGGGGCGGCGGCACGCTCGGCATCCTGATCCCGCCCTCCGGGCCCATGGTGCTCTACGCCGTGGTCGCCGATGCCTCGATCGGCCAGCTCTTCATGGCGGGCGTCGTGCCGGGCCTGCTGCTCGCCACCGGCTTCGCGCTCTACTGCATGATGACGCAGGGCCTCGCCGGCTCGAGCGCCGTCCGCCGGGAGCCGCGCGCCAGCCTCGGCGAGATGGTGGTCGCCCTGCGGCGCTCCTTCTGGGCATTCTTCCTGCCCATCTTCGTTCTGGGCGGCATGTATCTCGGCGTCTTCACCGCGACAGAAGCGGCCGGGGCCGGGGCGCTTGCAGCCCTGGTCATCGCCACGCTCGTCTATCGCACGCTCGGGCCGCTCGACGTCTGGCGTTCGGCCATGGACGCGGCCCGCACCTCCGCCATGCTCTTCATGATCCTCGCCGCCGCCGCCGTCTTCAGCCATGTCCTGACCAAGATGCGCATCCCGCAGGAGATCGTCGGCCTGGTCACTGGCTACGGCATGGGCGAGATCGAGTTCCTGCTGGCCGTCATGGCCCTGATCTTCGTGCTCGGCATGTTCCTCGAGACCATCTCGATCATCCTGATCACCACACCCATCGTCCTGCCCGTGCTGGCGGCCCTCGGCATCGACCCGATCTGGTACGGCGTGCTCCTGATGGTCAATCTCGAGCTCGCCCTCATCACCCCGCCGGTCGGCATGAACCTCTTCACCATCAAGGCGATCACCAAAGGGCCGATCGAGCCCATCATCCGGGGTGTGCTGCCCTATGCCGCCATCCTGCTGGCCGGCCTCGCCCTGCTCCTGATGTTCCCCGGAATTGCCCTCTGGCTGCCATCCACCATGATGGGCCGCTGAAGCGAAGCGGGCCGAGCGGTGGCGCTGTAGCTTGTTGCCGGACCGGCCACCGACATTATACTCGTTGCCACGCCGTGAAATTGGCCGCGGCAAACTGGATGGGAGGGAATTCATGCGAGGCAAGGCCCTCGTGGGTGGTGCTGCCGGCATCCTGATGCTCGCTGCTGCCACCGCGGATAGCGCCGATCTGGCGGATTTCGATCTCGAGAACTCGGCCGACCTCGCCGCACTCTGCGGTGCCGAGCCCGACACGCCCAATTTCAGCGACGCGCGGCAGTTCTGCTTCGGCTTCATCTCGGGCGTCAGCCTCTTTTACACGACCGCGCTGCAGGCCGGGCGCATCAAGAAGGGCGTCTGCTCGGAGCAGCAACTCACCCGCGAGGAGCTCCGGGCCAACTTCGTCGCCTGGCATTCGGAGCATCCCGAGTTCGCCGATGCGAGCCCGCTCGACGGGTTCGTGCGATCGGCCGTCAACCGCTGGCCATGCGAGGAATGATCATGAAGGAACTGGGAATGCGTCTGCCACGTCTCGCCCTCGCCGCGGCTCTGGTGCTGTCGGCGATGGGGCTCAGCGCCTGTGACAGCAGCGCCGGCCGGGGTGCCGCCATCGGTGCTGCAGGTGGCGCCGCCGCCGGCCTGATCACCGGCGAGAACGTGCTCCGCAGCAGCGCTGCGGGTGCTGCCGCCGGCGCCGCGGGCGGCTTCGTCTTCGACATGCTCGACTGAGATAAGCAGTTGTAACGGCAAGCCTTCATGCCGGCGTGCCCAGGGGGTGCGCCGGCATGGCAGCTATGCAGTCACGCGCGTTGTGTGGCGCGCGCAGAAGGTCGATATGGCAGTGCAGCAAACAACCCTAGCCGAGTGCCTGCGATGTCCGACTTCCTCCCGACCATCGGTCTCTATGCCCTGACGGCCGCGATCGTCCTGGCCATCACCCTCCAGTGGGTGAGCTGACCGACCCTTCCCGTTCATGACGCGAGAGGGCGCGTGCCGCGTGGCACGCGCCCTCATCCGTTAGGAGGTGCGAGCGGATCTCAGCCGCGGGTCGCGTCGATCGCGGCCTCGCAGTCGGCGATCGAGCCCTTGAGCACGTCCAGCCATTCGCTGCCGTACTCGCCGGTGAACCACTCGTAAATCGGCGCCGCCGCCTCGACGAACTGGGCCTTCTCCTCCTCCGTCGGCACGTAGATCTCGCCCCCCGCGTCCTTGAACGCCTGGTAGGCCTCGATCGAGCGCCGCTTGGGGAAGACGATGGTCGTCCAGCGCAGCGCGTCGAAGCCGTCCTCGACGATCTTGCGCTGCTCCGGCGACATCGCCTGAAAGATGTCGTTGTTCATCATCCACATGGCACCCATGTAGGCGTGCCCGTCGAGGGTGATGTATTTCAGGTGCTCGTGGAACTTCATGCCGACGATGTCGGTGATGCCGTTCTTCGTGCCCTCGACCACGCCCGTCGCCAGCGAGGTGTAGACCTCGGGCCAGGCGATCGAGGTGGGCGCCCCGCCCATCGATGTCACCAGCTCCTGCTGCACCGGCGAGCCGATGGTGCGGATCTTCAGGCCGGCGACGTCGGCCGGGGTCCGGATCTGCGTTCCCGTCGTCGCGAAATTGCGCCAGCCGCCGGTATTGCCGATGGTCATCAGCCGCATGTTGCCGGTCTGCTCGAGCGTCTTGTCGCGCAGCAGCGCGAAGAAGGCGCTGTCACTGCCGAGCGCGCACTCGGCGACGCGATCCGACGGGAACATGTAGGGCAGGTCCATGACCTGCGCCTCCTGGACGATGTTGCCGAAGCCGCCGAAGGTGGTGATGAAAACCTCGATGATGCCACCCTGCAGCGCCTCGAGGCACTCCTCCGGATTGCCGCAGAGCTGGCCGCCCGGATAGATCTCGACCGCGATCGAGCCGTTCGAGACGGCCTCGACATAGTCCTTGAAGACCATGGCACCGTCGTAGTCCTCGTCATCCTGGTTGGCGAGGAAGACCACCTTGAGTGTATGTTCCTGCGCCATGGCCGGGAGCGCTGCCGCCCCCAGCAGGCCTAGGCCGGCTGCGGCACAGAGTGCCGTCCGTCGCAATCCAGCCATCGTCATCTCGACCTCCCTTGTCACATGAAGAGACACGACAAAGCGTTCAGTGGATCGGTAGCGCAATCCGGCCACGGCGCGAAGCCGAGCAGCCGGGGCAGGGTCATCGACACCTCTGGCACGAAGGTGATCAGGAAGATCACCGCGATCTCGACCAGCAGGAAGGGCATCATCGCCCAGGCGATCCGCTCGACCCGCTCGCCGGAGATGCCGGCGGCGACGAACAGCACGAGCCCCATGGGCGGCGTGGCGAGGCCCACCGTGACGTTGACGCACATGACGATGGCGAAGTGCATCGGCTCGATGCCCATCGACGTCATCGCCGGGCCGAGGATGGGCCCGAGGATCAGGATCGCCGGCCCGGCATCGAGGAACATGCCGACGATGAAGAGCATGATGTTGACGGCGAAGAGCAGCGTGTAGGGGTTGTCGGCCAGCCAGAGCACGAAGCCGGTCAGCACCTGCGGCGTCTGGAAGAGGCTGATGACGCTGGAGAAGCTGACCGCGGCCGCCACCAGGAGGAGGATCGTGCCGGCCGAGAGGGCGGTCGTGTAGAAGACGCCGGGCAGGTCCTTCAGACCGAGCGTGCGGGTGATGAAGAGTGTGACGACCAGCGCGTAGCCGGCGGCCACGGCCGCGGCCTCGGTCGGCGTGAAGACGCCGGTGAGAATGCCGCCGAGCAGGATGATAGGGGTCAGGAGCGGCCAGAAGGCGATCCTGAGCGCCGTCGCCCGCTGCCCCCAGGTGGCCTTCTCGCTGGCCACCGGGAACTTGTACCGCTTGGCGAGCAGCCAGGTCATCAGCATCAGGCCGAGCCCGACGAGCAGCCCCGGGATGATGCCGGCGGCGAAGAGTCCGGCGACCGAGACGTTCATGATGAAGGCGTAGAGGATCATGATCCCCGACGGCGGAATGATCGGCCCGATCACCGACGAGGCCGCCGTGATCGCCGCCGCGAACCGCCGCGTGTAGCCGTTCTGCTCCATGGCCGGGATGAGCATCGAGCCGAGTGCGGAGGTGTCCGCCACGGCCGAGCCCGAGAGCCCGGCGAAGAGGATCGAGGAGAGGATATTCACCTGGGCGAGGCCGCCCCGGACATGGCCGATCAGCGCCTTGGAGAAGTCGACCAGTGCCAGCGTGATGTTGCCCCGGTTCATGAGCTCGCCGGCGAGGATGAAGAACGGCACGGCCATCAAGGGAAAGCTCTTCATCCCGTTGAAGAGCCGCTGCTGCATCATCCCGAAGAAGGCGTCGGGCCGGCCGTCGATCAGCAGGCTGACCCCAGGGCCCAGGAGCAGGGCGAAGACGACCGGCATGCCGATCATCAGCAGCGCCATGAAGATCCAGAAGGGGAGGAGCGCCATCTACTCGTACTCGCTCGCTGCGGCCTCGCCCTCGTGCGTCGGCATCAGGAGGGGTTGGCTCGGATCGACGAGATGGCGCACGGCCTTGAGCAGGATCTCGATGGCGACCAGCAGCATGCCGGCGATGCCGACCGGCATGGCGAGGTAGAACCAGCCGGCCTGGACCCCGAGGCTCGGCACCAGCGAGCCCATGCCACGGCCGACATAGATGATCGAATGGCGCAAGAGGACGACCAGCAGCGCCAGCACCAGCAGGTTCAGGACGATCTGCAGCATCGCCTGCCAGCGGCCGTGGAAGAGGTCGCGAACCACCTCGATCGCCACATTGCCGCCGGTCCGATAGGCGATGGGGGCCACGAGGAACGCCATCCAGATCATCGCGTAGATGGCCAGCTCCTCGCTCCAGCCGATCGGATCGGTCAGCACGTAGCGATAGAAGACCTGGAGGAGCACCGCCGCCGTCATCAGGACGACGAGCAGCCAGGCGACCTGCTTGCCCACCCAGCAAACGATGTCGTTGATCCGCTCGAGCCCGGCGATGAGCCGATTCAGACCCGCATGCATCGGGCCCCCCTGACTTTTTCTGCAAGGTCACCATGACCGAACTCGGCCGCGCCGGCAACCGCGTCGCATCGTTCGATGGCCAATGGCAAGGCCGCTCAGAAGGTTACGACGCTTCCTTCCCGCATCGACCGCTCGGCTGCGGCCCCCATCATGACGGCCATGCGCCCGTCATGCAGGGTCACCTCGGGCGTGCCGCCATTGCGCACGATCTCCTGGAAGGCGCGGTGTTGATAGTAGGTCGAGCCGTGATGCTGGCCCGCGGCGAGCACGGCCTCTTCCACCGGCACCACCTCGAGACTCAGCTCGCCCGTGTCGCGCCGGCCGATCCAGAGCCTGGAGGAGGGCGTGCCGCACTCGACCTTGCCGAGGTCGCCGACCGCCGCGATCTCCTCCTGGTCGCGCGACACTTCCGCGAACATGCAGAGGTCGAGCATCGCCCGGACACCGTTCGCGAAGTCGACCACGACATAGCCGTTGTCGACGATATCCGGCCGCTCGCCGCCGTAGGCCTCGTCCAGTTGGTTCACGTCCTGCCCGCCCGTGGCATATAGCCGGACGGGCTCGGCGCCGACGATCAGCCGCATCAGGTCGAAGAAGTGGCAGCACTTCTCGACCATGGTGCCGCCTGTGTTCCGGGAGAAGCGGTTCCAGTCGCCGACCTTCTTCAGGAACGGGAAGCGGTGCTCGCGGATCGAGAGCATGCGCAGTGTCCCGACCGTCCCCTTGCGCACCTCCTCGACCAGCCGTGCCACCGGCGGCATGAAGCGGTACTCCATGGCCACCCAGACCGGCGCCCGCCGACCCTCGGCCGCGGCCAGGACCGCGTCGCAGTCCTCGACCGTGGTGCAGAGCGGCTTCTCGACCAGGATCGGCAGGCCGGTCGCCAGCGCATCGATGAGCACGGCCCGGTGCGTGTAGTTGGGTGTCACGATCAAGAGCGCGTCGATGCCGCCGGCGCCCAATAATTCCCGGTAGTCGGCATAGGTGCGCACATCCGGCGCGCAGCGCGCCGCCGCCTGCCGGCGCATGCCCTCGTCCGGGTCGGCCAGGGCGACGACGCGGCTCTCCGGCAGCAGCCTGATGTTCTCGATATGCTCCTGGCCCATCATGCCGGAGCCGATGATCGCGTAGCGCATGGTCGCCCCTGATCGCGAAACCGTTACAGCGTCCGGGCTTTACGCGCCTTCCCATGGATTGACCAGCGGCACGCCGAACCCGGCGAAATCCGCGATGTCGCGCGTCGCGACGGCGAAGCCATGCACCGTCGCCACGGCGGCGATCTGCGCGTCGGCGAACTTCGTCGGGCGGCCGGCACGTTGGGCCTGAGCCATCAGGCGGCCGAAGACGTCGGCCGCCGCCGCGTCGAACGGCAGGATGCGATCGCGGAACGTCGCCAACACCAGCTCGTCCCGCCAACGCTCGAGCACGTTGCGCCGACGACCCGTCGGCATGGTCTCGATGCCGGCATTGATCTCGGCGACGACCACCGCGGCGAGGTGAAGGTCGGTGACGGAGCGGGCTGCGTACCAGGCTTCGACCTTCGGACTCGGGCGCGGCTTGACGATTTCGCGCACCACATTGGTGTCGAGCAGACAGCCGGTCACTCGAAGCGCGCCGGCTCGATCTCCTCGTCGGGCAGAGCTGGCAGCTCAGCCGTACCGAACCGTCGCAACCTCGCCCACACCTCGGCACCAGACATGCCCGCAGGCTTCAGCGCCTCCTCGAGGATGGCGCGGTGCTCCGCCTCGACCGACCGACCATGCGCCCGGGCCCGGCGCTTGAGCCTGGCCACCACATCCTCATCCAGCCTGCGTACCAGCAAGGTCGCCATGGGTTGCTCCCACCAGAATGCTATCAGATGATAGCGCAGGACGCTCCAACCCTCAACCACGCTCCGCCAGGAAGCCCTCGACCTCGGCCCGTTTCGGGCTCACCGCACCGCCGCCGAAGCCCATGCACTTGAGCGCCGCGGCAGCACTGGCGAAACGGAGCGCCGCCTCGATCTCCTGGCCTTCGCCCAGGGCCAGGGCGAAGGCGCCGTGGAAGACGTCGCCGGCGCCCAGCGTGTCGACCGCCTCGATGGGGAAGGCCGGCAGGTGACGGAGCGTGGCACCCTCGAGCCAGTAGACACCATCGGCGCCCGCCGTGCAGGCGAGCCAGGCTTCGGTTTCCCGGGCCGCGGCCCGCAGCCCGGCCTCGATCGAGGCGGTCCCGGCGAAAGCCTCGAGCCCCTGCTGGCCGAAGACGACATGGCTCGCGGCCTGGAGCAGCTCGCCCGTCATGCGGCGTGGCAGCCGGTCGAAGTCGAGGACACCGGGCACACCGAGCTCCCGGACGCGCTGCAGGGCGGGGACCGCTCCCTCCGGCCAGAGCGTGTCGGTCATCACCGCGTCCACCACGAGATCGTCGAACGCCGATGCGGGCCCGTGGAACAGGGCAGGGTCGCTGTGGTTGACGAGCAGCCGCTCGCCCGTCCCGTCCACGAGGATGGTCGAGATGGAGCTCGCCACGTGGCCCAGCCATTCGACCCTGGAGGTATCGACCCCCGCCTCGGCGAGGTCGGCCTGCAGCCGCTCGCCCACGAGATCGTCGCCGAAGCGGCTGGCGAGCAGCGCCTCGCCACCGAGGCGGACGATGGCGATGGCGGCATTGGCGGCGATGCCGCCGACCACCTCGGCCCTAGCTCGGGCATAGTGCTTGCCGCCGCCGCTCGGCAGCCGTTCCAGCCCCAGCACCGTATCGAGCACCGCGATGCCCAGGGTCAGAACCCGCGCCATTCCACCGCCGCCACCTGCCTGCTATGGCGGGGGCCGATAGCACGGGAGCGTCGAGATGGTCGAGGCGGCCGCTTGCCCGGCGCTCCGGGGAACTCATGGTGAGGGGAGAAGGCGCGTGCCGACGGTGGTGATCAGCGAGTTCATGGACGAGGCGGCGGTGGCGGAGATCGCCGGGCGCTACCCGACGACCTACGACGCCACGCTGGTCGACCGGTCCGACGAGCTTCTGGCCCTGCTCGCCGACGCCCGCGCGCTCGTCGTGCGCAACCGCACCCAGGTCCGGGGTGCCCTGCTCGAGGCGGCGCCGAAGCTCGAGGTGGTCGGCCGGCTCGGGGTCGGGCTCGACAATATCGATCTCGACGCCTGCAAGGCGCGCGGCATCGAGGTCTTCCCGGCCTCCGGCGCCAACGATCTCAGCGTCGCCGAGTACGTGATCACCACCGCGCTCATGCTGCTGCGCGGCGCCTACGCCGCCAATGACCGGATGCTCGCCGGCGCGTGGCCGCGCAACGCGCTGATCGGCCGCGAGCTCGCCGGGCGGACCATGGGCCTCGTCGGTCTCGGCTCGATCGCCCGTCTGGTGAAGGCGCGGGCCCTCTCGCTCGGCATGACGGTCGCCGCCTTCGACCCCTTCCTGCCGAACGGCGACCCGGCCTGGGACCAGGTGCGCAAGTGCGAGCTCGACGAACTCCTGGGGCTCGCGGATGTCGTCTCGCTGCACGTGCCCCTGACCGAGGGCACGCGCAACCTGATCGACGAGGCCGCCCTCCGGCGGATGCGCCCCGATGCCATCCTCGTCAATGCCGCCCGCGGTGGCGTGGTCGACGAGCCGGCCCTGGGCGAGGCGCTGAGGCAGGGCCGGCTCGGCGGCGCGGCGCACGACGGCTTAGCCACGGAGCCTTTGACCGAGGAAGCCGCCAGGGCCTTTGCGGGTGCGCCCAACCTCGTCCTCACCCCGCACATCGCCGGGGTGACGGTGGAGAGCAACGTGCGCGTCTCGAGCCTCATCGCCAGCCGCATCCTCGCCGCCCTCGACGGCTGAGGCCGGCGTCGGCCCGAAGCTCAGCCGACGAGCGACCGCGCCAGCGCGTTGTGCCGGCGGAGATGGGCGGCGAGGTCGATGCCCGTCGGCCGGCCTTCGGCGACGAGCGGCCGGCCCTTGACGATGGTGTACCAGGCGGTGCCCGGCTGGCCGAAGACGAGGGCGGCCAGGGGATCGTGCAGGGCGCCCGCATGGGCGATGCCGTCGATGCGGAAGGCGGCGAGGTCGGCCTCCTTGCCCGGGACGAGGCTGCCGATGTCGTCGCGGCCGAGCACCGCCGCCCCGCCTGCCGTGGCGAGGCGCAGCACGGCGCGCGCCGAAAGCCCGGCTCCTTCGCCGCCGACCCGCGACAGCAAGAGCGCCTGGCGCGCCTCGGCGAGGAGGTGGCTGGCGTCGCTGGACGCACTGCCGTCGACGCCGAGACCGACCGGCACCCCGGCCTCGCGCATGGCCCGCACCGGGGCGATGCCCGAGCCGAGACGCATGTTGGAGCAGGGGCAGTGGGCGACGCCGGTCCGCGTGCGGGCGAAGGCGGCGATGCCGGGCGCGTCGAGCTGGACGCAGTGCGCGTGCCAGACATCCGGGCCGAGCCAGCCCAGCTCCGCCGCGTACTCAGCCGGGGTGCAGCCGAACTTCTCGTGGCTGTAGGCGACGTCGCTGACGTTCTCCGCGAGGTGGGTGTGCAGCATCACCTTGCGCTCGCGGGCGAGGGCGGCCGTGTCGCGCATCAGCTCCCGGCTGACCGAGAAGGGCGAGCAGGGCGCGAGGCCGACCCGCAGGAGCGCCCCCTCGGTCGGGTCGTGCCACCGGTCGACCACCCGCGCCATGTCGGCGAGGATCGCGTCCTCGTCCTCGACCAGCTCGTCCGGCGGCAGGCCGCCCCGGCTTCGGCCGACGCTCATGGCGCCGCGTGTCGCATGGAACCTCATGCCGAGTGCCGCTGCCGCCTCGAGGCTGTCGTCGAGGGTGACGCCGGCGGGAAAGACGTAGTGGTGGTCGGAGGTGGTGGTGCAGCCGGAGAGCAGGAGCTCGAGCATGGCGGTCGTCGTCGAAACGCCGATCATCTCGGGCGTCAGCCGGGCCCAGATCGGGTAGAGCGTCTCGAGCCAGGAAAAGAGGTCGGCGTCCTGGGCCGCGGGCACAGCCCGGGTCAGCGTCTGGTAGAAATGGTGGTGGGTGTTGACGAGCCCCGGCAGGAGCACGCAGCCCCTGAGGTCGATCCGCTCGGCGTCCTCGGCCTCCAGGTTCCGGCCGACGGCCAGGATCCGGCCGTCTTCGACCAATACCGAGCCGCCTTCGATCTCGCCCGCCCCGTCATCCATCGTAGCGACGAGTTCGGCATCGGCGAGGAGAAGGCGCCCTGCCATGCCGCCTACCGGCCGAAGGTCTCTGGGAAGAAGCGCATCACCGATCGAATCGGATTGCCGGCGGCCTGGCCGAGCCCGCAGATCGAGGCGTCGGTCATCGCCGTGGCGAGCTCGTCGAGCAGCGCCCGGTCCCAGGTCTCGCGTTCCATCAACGCCACGGCCTTGGCGGTGCCGCTGCGGCAGGGCGTGCACTGGCCGCAGGATTCCTCACGGAAGAAGCGGAGAAGATTGAGCGCTGCCGCCTGCACGTCGTCCTGGTCGGAGAGGACCACGACGGCGTGGCTGCCGACGAAGCACCCCAGGTGCTCGAGCTTGCCGAAATCGAGCGGGATGTCGGCCATGCTCGCCGGCAGGATGCCGCCCGAAGCACCACCCGGCAGATAGGCCCGAAACGTATGGCCCTTGGCCATGCCGCCGCAGAACTCCTCGATCAGTTCGGCGGCGGTGATGCCGGCCGGCGCCAGCTTGACGCCCGGCTCCCGGACCCGGCCGGAGACCGAATAGGAGCGCAGCCCCTTCGAGCCGTTGCGGCCCTGGGCCGCGGACCAATCGGGGCCGCGCGCGACGATGTCACGGACCCAGTAAAGCGGCTCGACATTGTTCACGAGCGTCGGCCGGCCGAAGAGCCCGACCTCGGCGACATAGGGCGGGCGATGCCGGGGCAGGCCGCGCTTGCCCTCGAGGCTCTCGATCATCGCCGATTCCTCGCCGCAGATGTAGGAGCCGGCGCCGCGCCGCAGGACGATATGGCCAGGCCGGACGAGGCCGGCCTCCTCCAGTGCCCGGATCTCGTGGGCCAGCAGATGGCGGACTTCCGGATACTCGTCGCGCAGGTAGATCCAGCAGCTCTCGGCCTCGATCGACCAGCCGGCGATCAGCATGCCTTCGAGGAAGCGATGCGGGTCGGTAGCGAGATAGTGGCCGTCCTTGAACGTGCCGGGCTCGCCCTCGTCGGCATTGACGCAGAGATGGCGGGGGCCCGGCTGGGCGCGCACGATCTGCCACTTGCGGCCGGTCGGAAAGCCGGCGCCGCCGAGCCCGCGCAGGCCCGAGCCCTCGAGCCGCTTGATGAACTCGGCGACCGGCCCGCTCTCCGCGTCGCCAGGCGACTGGGTGCGCAACCGCTCGAAGAGCGCATAGCCGCCGCTCGCCCGGTAGCGTGCCAGCCCGATCGCCTCCGGCAGCTCGAGAGCCCCATGGCCGTCCGCCGCGGCGGCCAGCACCGCGTTCACCGTGGCATGGCCGACCCGCCGGTGCCCCACGGCGACATTGGGGCCCCGGTGACACGCCCCCATGCAGGGCGCCGGCACCACCCGCACCCTGGCGGGATCGACCGCGGCGGCGAGTTCGGCCTTGAGCCGGTCGGCGCCCAGCAGCGCGCAGGTGAGGCTGTCGCAGACGCGCAGCGTGACCGGCGGGGGCGGGGTCTCGCCCTCCTTCACCACGTCGAAATGCGCGTAGAACGTGGCGACCTCGTAAACCTCGACCTGGGCGAGCTTCATCTCCTCGGCAAGCGCTGCCATATGCGCGGCGCTCAGATGGCCGAACCGGTCCTGGATCAGATGGAGATGCTCGATCAGGAGATCCCGCCGCCGCGGCCGGTCGCCGAGCAGGTCACGGATCTCGCCGGCCGCGCCGGGGTCGATCTGGCGGCCGCGCGCGGTGCGCCGGCCCTTGCCGTGGCCACGTCTCGCCCGCCTCTGCCCTTCGGCCGTGTCGCCCGCCATGTCCGCCCGCTCCCCGGTTACCCGGCGAGCGTAACAAGGAAAATGCCGGTGTCACAAGGCCGGCAGCACGATGGCGCGGCGATGGGGCGGTCCGGCGATGGGGCGGCCGGGATCAGGCGGCCGGTTCGTCGGGCCCGGCCTTGCGCGTCTGCCAGTGGCGGCCGGCGGCGACAATGCAGCCCGTGCCGTCCGGGGCGATGGAGAGCACGGTCCAGCTGCCGCTCTCCGCCGAGGCGAAGACCTGCAGCGCATGGCCGTTGTTCTGCATGCCGAGCGAGACCGGCGCCTCGCCGTAGCGCTTGTCGAGGGCGGTGACGAGCGCCTTGTAGTCGTGGCAGGGCCGAGCCTCCGGCGCAGTCTCCTCCGCGTTGGCGGCTCCCGCCGCCACTGTGGCAATGGCCGCGAGGGCGAGGCCGAGTTCGCGCATCAAGGGCAACTCCCGTGCTGGCGTCGGGCTGGAGCACCGACCGCCTGCATGACAGCACAACTGTCCTTAACAGCCGGTTACCATCGGGCCGCTTGCCGGCAGCGGCAGGACGGCGCTAGGTCGATCCGGGCAGGAACGACAACAAGGGAGGCTGCGATGCCGAGAGCCTATGCGAGCACGGTGATCGACCGGCCGGCCGGCGAGGTCTGGGCGGTGATCCGGGATTTCAACGGCTTGCCGGACTGGAACCCGGGCGTGACCCGCTCGGCGATCGAGGACGGCCGGCCGGCCGACCAGGTCGGCTGCGTGCGCAGCTTTCATCTCGCCGACGGCGCGCATCTCCGCGAACGGCTGCTCGCCTTCTCGGACACGGAGAGGAGCATGACCTACAATTTCGAGAAGACCCCTTTCGCGGTCGAGAACTACCTCGCCACACTGCGTTGCACGGCGATCACCGACGGCAACCGCTGCTTCGTCGAGTGGTGGACCGATTTCGACTGCGACCTGGCGAAGCGCGAGGAATGGCTCGACTTCTTCGCCAACAGTGTCTTCCAGCGCGGTTTCGACGGGCTGAGGATACGCTTGGGCAATTGACTCTCTTCTGTCGCTCAACCCGTGGTGGCTACGCCCGGTTCCCGGCCCGGGCGTAGCGCGCTCCAGCCATCGGTGGTACGCTGGACCAAGCTCGTCGCGCCGGGCAATGGCACGGGCGGGCGGTGAAAACGCAACGACAAGAAGCGAGGACACGATCATGTCACGACTGATTTCAGGTTGCGCCTTGGCGACGGTTCTGGCCGCATCCGGTGCGACGTTGGCCGATGAGCCGGTGCGGCTCGACGCGGCCCAGCTCGACCTTGTGACCGCGGCGTATATGAGCGAGGCCGGTTGGCAGATCGGGCTCTTCACGGGTGGTCAGCGCACGTTGTTCGACCCGGTGCTCTTGCAGAACGGCTCCGACAGCGAGTTCCAGTCTGTCGGTGGCGGCGCCAACGGCGCGTCCGGCGACGTCTCGGGCACGGCGACGACCACGGACTTCGGCAACGGCTCGGTCACCATCACCCAGTTCAACGGTCTGATCCGGACGCGTGGCGACGGCAACGGCGCCGTGCTGCCAGCGGCGAATGCTCAGGGCGACTACACCGGGACCGGCAGCGTCATCGTGCCGATCGCCAACGAGGACGGCTCGACCTCATATATCGGCACGACCTGGGCCTACGCGTACGACAACCCGTTCAACAATCCATGACGTTCTGATTTTGCGGTGCCGGGCGGAGGCAACGCCCGTCCGGTACCGTAAATTCTCCCTTTTCTCGTCGAAATCGGCTTTTGCTTCGCGCCGCTCGTGCCTATCTTCCGGCCCCAAGAAAGGGCGGGAGGTGACTTCGCGCCCGGAATGATCAGGGGGTGCAAGGATGTTGTTCGGGCTCGACCCGCTGCTCGGCGGCGATCTCTTGAAGACGCTGCGCGACATGGGGCATGGCGATTCGATCTGCGTCGTCGATTGCAATTTTCCGGCGCACGAGATCGCCCGCCGCGCCGGCGTGCCCTGCCATGCGCTCGCCACCGACACGCCGGGCGCCGCCCGGGCGATCCTCTCGGTCATGCCGCTCGACAGCTTCGTCGAGGCGCCCGTGCGACGTATGGAGGTGACGGCGTCACCCGATCAGCTGAGCGAGGCGCACCAGGAATTCCTCGGCACCGTGCAGGAGGTGGCGGGCAACCAGTGGCGGATGGGCTCGATCGAGCGCTTCGCCTTCTACGATGAAGCCGCCAAGTGCGCCGCCGTCGTCGCCACGCTCGATCGGCGCGGCTACGCCTGCTTCATCCTGACCAAGGGGGTCATCGGCCCCGACGGCAAGATCGTCTGAGTTTCGCTACGCATTCGTCAGGGAGCCACCCATGCGCAAGACCTCGATCGGCAGCTGGGCCTACAATGTCGGGCCCTACGGCGAGAACCCGATCCCCTTCGACACCGTGCTCACCAAGCTCGCCGAGCTCAAGTTCGACGGGATCGAGCTCGGCGGCTTCAACGGCTACCCCAACCCGCAGAACCACCCGACGAAGGAGGACCGCGACGCCCTCAAGGCCAAGGTCGCCGGCCACGGGCTCGCCTTCTCCGGCTTCGCGCAGGATCTCTGGAGCGAGCACCTGCTCGATACCGACGACCCGACCCACTACATCGAGAGCTTCAAGGCGAACGTCGATTTCGCCCGGGATCTCGGCATCAAGGGTGTCCGGGTCGACACCGTGCAGCCCCCGACAATCCACCAGAAGAGCGACTACGACACGCTCCTCGAGCGCCTGACCTCGGTCTGGGATCGCTGCATCCGCTACGCCGGCGACAAGGGGCTCTACGTCACCTGGGAGTTCGAGCCGGGCTTCGCTTTCAACAAGCCGTCCGACATCCAGCGCGTCCTCGAGGCCCTGCAGCACGACAATTTCGGCATCCTCTACGACACCTGCCATGGCCAGATGGTGGCCGTGAACGGCACGCGCCAGGAGGGTGAGAAAGAGGTCCTGAAGGGCGGCCAGCTCGAGTTCATCCAGCGCCTCTCCGGGCGCATCAACCACATCCACCTCATCGACAGCGACAATACCTGCCACAAGGACGCGGACGGCAACGACGAGACCAGCGCCCACCCGCCCTTCGGCGAGGGTGTGGTCGATTTCGACGCGCTGGTGCCGGTGCTGGCGAAGGAGAAGGTCGGGCACGACTGGTGGACGGTCGATCTCTGCTTCTGGCCCGACGCCTGGAACGCCACGGCCAAGTGCAAGACGGCCCTCGACGACCTCAACCGCAAGTACGGGTAGGGGCGGCGGGGATGAAGATCGGCTTCAATCTCCTGCTCTGGGCGACCCATATCGAGGAAAGCGATTTCCATCTCCTCGAGAAGCTGAAAAAGGTCGGCTACGACGGCGTCGAGGTGCCGCTTTTCCAGGGTGACCTCGCGCACTACCGCAAGGTCGGCCAGGCCCTGGCCGATAACGGCCTCGCCGCCACCACCGTGACGGTCATGCCGGACACCGAGCACGACATCGTCAGCGCCGACCCCAGGGCCCGCCAGGGCGGGGCCGACCACCTCCGCTGGGCCATAGACAACACGGCGGCCCTCGGCGGCACGCTGCTCGCCGGCCCGATCCACCAGGCGCTCGGCCACTTCACCGGCAACGGCCGGACGAAGGAGGAGTGGGAGCGCGGGGTCGAGGTGATGCGCGCCTGCGCCGGCCACGCCGCGGATGCGGGCGTCGCCCTCTCGATCGAGCCCTTGAACCGCTTCGAATGCTACTTCCTCAACACCGTCGCGGATTCGGCGGCCTTCGTGCAGCAGGTCGGCAAGCCCAATGTCGGGCTGCTCTACGACACGTTCCACGCCAATATCGAGGAGAAGCATCCGGTGGGCGCGCTCCGGCAGCATTTGCGCTGGGTCAACCACGTCCACATTTCGGCCAACGACCGCGGCACGCCCGGCAAGGACCACGTGCCTTGGGCCGAGACCTTCTCGGTGCTCAAGGAGAACGGCTACGACAGCTGGCTGACGATCGAGGCCTTCGGCCGTGCCCTGCCGGATCTCGCCGCCGCCACAAGGGTCTGGCGCGACTTCTTCCCGAACCGGGAGGAAGTCTACACCTTCGGCTATCAGTTCATTCGGGAATGCTGGGACAACAGCTGACCGCCTGCGTCACGGGAGTTTTTTGCCATGGCCATTGCCACCATGCAGGGACCGGCGCTGTTCCTCGCCCAGTTCGCGGGCGACAAGGCGCCCTTCGACAGTCTCGACCACATCGCCGCCTGGGCCGCGTCGTTCGGCTACAAGGGCATCCAGATCCCGAGCTGGGACGGCCGGTTGTTCGACCTGAAGAAGGCGGCCGAGAGCCAGACCTATTGCGACGAGGTGAAGGGGCTGGTCGCCAGCCACGGGCTCACCATCACCGAGCTCTCGACCCATCTCCAGGGCCAGCTCGTCGCCGTGCATCCGGCCTATGACGAGATGTTCGACGGCTTCGCGGCACCCGAGGTGCGCGGCAACCCCAAGGCGCGCCAGGCCTGGGCGGTCGACCAGGTCCGCATGGCCGCGACGGCCTCGAAGAACCTGGGGCTGACGAAGCATGTCGGCTTCACCGGGGCGCTCGCGTTCCCCTACATCTACCCGTGGCCGCAGCGACCCGGCGGCCTGATCGAGGAGGCGTTCGCCGAGCTCGGCCGCCGCTGGAAGCCGATCCTCGACCACTACGATGCCTGCGGCGTCGATTACGGCTACGAGATCCATCCGGGCGAGGACGTGTTCGACGGGGCGACCTTCGAGATGTTCCTGGATGCCGTGGGCGGGCACAGCCGGGCGACCATCAACTACGATCCGAGCCATTTCGTCCTGCAGCAGCTCGACTACCTCGCCTTCATCGACATCTACCACGAACGGATCACGAGCTTTCACGTCAAGGACGCCGAGTTCAATCCGGACGGCCGGCAGGGCGTCTACTCCGGCTACCAGCCCTGGGTGAACCGGGCCGGCCGCTTCCGCTCGCTCGGCGACGGCCAGGTCGATTTCCCCGCCGTGTTCTCGAAGCTCGCGACCCATGGCTACGACTACTGGGCCGTGCTCGAGTGGGAGTGCTGCCTCAAGCATCCCGAGGACGGGGCGGCGGAAGGCGCACCCTTCATCGAGGACCACATCATCCGGGTGACCGAGGTCGCCTTCGACGACTTCGCCGCGGGCGGCAGCGACGCAGCCGCCAACCGGCGCATCCTCGGCATTGGCTGAGCGGCGGGAGGACGGACGCATGGTCAGCGAAAGCGCACAGGCAAAGGCCGGGCCGCGGCGGCGGTTGCGGCTCGGCATGGTGGGCGGCGGGCAGGGGGCCTTCATCGGCGGCGTGCACCGCATAGCAGCCCGGCTCGACGACCGCTTCGAGCTGGTCGCCGGCTGCTTCGCCAGCACCGCCGAGAAATCGAAGGCCTCGGGTGTCGAGCTCGGAATCGACCCGGATCGCACCTATGGCAGCTTCGCCGAGATGGCGACGGCCGAGGCGGGCCGCCAGGATCGCATCGACGCCGTGGCGATCGTCACGCCCAACCATGTGCACTACCCGGCGGCCGCGGCCTTCCTCGAGGCCGGCATCCACGTCATCTGCGACAAGCCGCTGACCACCACGCTCAGTGATGCCGCCGCCCTCGCGGCACTCGTCGCGAAGAGCGGGCTCGTCTTCGTCCTGACCCACAACTACACGGGCTACCCGATGATCCGCCAGGCCAGGGCGATGGTGGCTGCGGGCGAGCTCGGCAGGATCCGGGTCGTGCAGGCGGAGTACGCCCAGGACTGGCTCGCCACCCGGCTCGAGGAGACCGGGCAGAAGCAGGCCGACTGGCGCACCGATCCCGCCCGTTCCGGGCCGGCGGGCTCGACCGGCGACATCGGCACCCACGCCATGAACCTCGCCGCCTTCGTCACCGGGCTCGAGCTCGACGAGGTGGCGGCCGAGCTCAGCACCTTCGTCGAGGGGCGCCGGCTCGACGACAACTGCAACGTGCTCCTGCGCTACCAGGGCGGGGCCCGGGGCATGCTCTGGGCGAGCCAGGTGGCGACCGGCAACGAGAACGCCCTGAAGCTGCGGGTCTACGGCGACAAGGGCGGGCTCGAATGGGCCCAGGAGGACCCGAACTATCTCTGGTTCACAGCCCTGGGCGAGCAGAAGCGGCTGATCACGCGGTCGGGCGCCGGCGCCGGGCCCGAGGCGGGGCGCGTGACCCGCATCCCGCCCGGCCATCCCGAGGGCTATCTCGAGGGTTTCGCCACCATCTACAGCGACGCGGCGGAGCTCATCTGGGCGGCGATCGAGGGCCGCGAGCCGGACGCGGGGGCGCTCCTCGCACCTTCGGTGCAGGACGGCGTGGCTGGCGTGAAGTTCATCGAGGCCGTGGTCGCCTCGAGCGGTGCCGGCGGCGCCTGGACGAAGGCTGCGGTATAGGCGGTCAGGCGGCCCCCGGGCCGACCACGAGCCGCAGCGCCTTGTGGTCGGCACCGGGCATGGTCACCACCTCGCGCTCGATGAGCTGGAGGCCGCGCCCGGTCAGGGCCTGGTCGATCGGCAGGCGGAGCGGCCAGGGCAGCATCGCCGGCCAGGTGCCCTCGAGGCCCGGCGCCACGTCCAGCCGCGTGGCCGCGGCAAAGCCGCGGATGAGCCGGCCCCAGGGCACCGAGTTGAAGTCGCCGACCACGAGCAGCGGCTCGTCCACCCCGGCCAGCATGCTGACGATCTGCTCGGCCTGGTACTCCTGGACGCGCTGGCGCGCCGGCGGCAGGGGCTGGGTCAGATGGGTGCCGGCGATGGTGACCGGCCCGAAGTTCGTCTCGACACTCGCCGCGGCGACGCCGACGAAGCCGCGCTCGCCCTTGCCGCTGCGGTCCTGGATGATCGGCAGGCGGGAGAGCACGACCGTGTCGCAGCTGTAGTGCCTGGGGCAGGCCGCCCGATAGGGCCAGGCCGCCTCGAGAGCCGGCACGAGCGCCTCGGTCCGGTCGCGGATCTAGGTGAGCACGATGACGTCGGGATCGAGGGTACGGAGCCGCTCGACGACCTCGGGCAGCCGGTCGTTCTGGCCCCAGACATTCGAGAACACCACAGAGACGCTGTCGCCCGCATGCGGCATCGCCCGTGCCGGGAAGAGCGCCGGCTGCAGCACGGCGAGCTGCAGGATGAAGCAGGCGAGGGCACCGAAAGCGGCGAGGCGGTACTGCGTCACCAGGAACAGCAGCAGCACCACCACGGTGAGTGCGGAGGTCTGGATCAGGAACTGGCCGAGGAAGTCGAGCTTGCGGCTGTAGTCGCCGAGGATCGGCGCCAGCGTCAGGCCGAAAAGGCCGGCCAGCAGGAACCAGGGCCAGTGCGGGAGGAGGGCGTGGAGCAGCCGTCGGATCATGCGCTGCAATATGGCGCTGCGCCCTTAACAAAGAAAGAACCAGCTTGTCGTTTGCGGCACCCCGCGCTGCGGCTTTCCGCCCTGCCGGCGCGGAGCCAACGGACCCCCTGCCGCAGCGGATGCGGGCGTGCTAAGGGCAGGGGGAAGCGCAGATGAACGATCGGGGAGAAAAGAGCATGACGAGGCCGCTCAGGGTCGCCGTGATCGGCTACGGGTTCATGGGCAAGGCCCATTCCAACGCCTACGCCAACGTGAACCACTTCTTTCCGGAGGTGCCGTTCCGCATCGAGCAGCAGGTGCTCTGCGGCCGCGACGCCGAGAAGGCCAGGGCCTTCGCCGATACCTGGGGCTATGCCGAGGTGGCGACCGACTGGCGCGAGGTCGTGACCCGCGACGATGTCGATCTCGTCGACATCTGCGTGCCCAACAACCTGCACGAGGCCATCGCCACCGCCGCCGCCGAGGCCGGCAAGTGGGTGGTCACCGAGAAGCCGCTGGCGATGGATGTTGCCGAGGGCGAGCGGATGGTGGCGGCGGTCGAGAAGGCCGGCGTGCCGAACATGGTCTGGTACAACTACCGCCGCGTGCCGGCCATCAGCCTCGCCAAGGCGATGGTCGACGAGGGCCGGCTCGGGCGTGCCTACCACTACCGCGCCCAGTTCCTGCAGGACTGGACCATCGCCGAGGATCTGCCGCAGGGCGGGGCCGCCCTCTGGCGCCTCGATGCGGCGGCCGCGGGCTCGGGCGTCACCGGCGACCTCCTGGCGCACAATATCGACACGGCGATGTGGCTGAACGGCCCGATCACCAGGGTGATGGCCGAGACCGAGACCTTCGTGAAGGAGCGGCTGCATCAGGAGACCGGCAAGGTCGCCCCGGTCGGCATCGACGATGCGTGCCTCTTCATGTGCCGCTTCGCCAACGGCTCGCTCGGGCTCTTCGAAAGCACGCGCTACGCCCGCGGCCACAAGGCCCTGAAAACGCTCGAGATGAATGGCGCCGATGGCTCGGTGCGCTTCGACCTGCACGACCCGCAATATCTCGACTTCTTCGAGTACCGCGCGAAGGAGACCGGCGACAAGACCGCCGGCCATCTCAATGGCTGGCGGAAGATTCACGTCACCAATCACGAGCACCCCTACATGGGCCACTGGTGGGTGCCGGGTCTGACCATCGGCTACGAGGCGACCTTCGTGCATGCGCTGGCCGACTTCCTCGCCGGTGCCGAGGACCGGAGCTTCAAGGGGCCGACCTTCAAGGATGCGCTCGACACCCAGAAGGTCTGCGAGGCGGTGCTGCGCTCGGCGAAGTCCGGCAAGTGGGAATCCACCGGCCTCGGCTGAGCGGGCCGGCGAACAACGGGGAGCGACACGATGGCGAAGAAGATCCTGATGCTGGTCGGCGAGTTCAGCGAGGAATACGAGATCTTCGTCTTCCAGCAGGCCATGGAGGCGGTCGGCCACCCGGTCGACGTCGTCTGCCCGGACAAGCAGGCGGGCGAGCTGATCAAGACCTCGCTGCACGACTTCGAGGGCGACCAGACCTACACGGAGAAGCCCGGCCACTTCTTCCGCCTGAACAAGACCTTCGCCGAGGTCGACACGGCTGCCTACGACGCGGTCTACGTCGCCGGCGGCCGCGGGCCGGAATACATCCGCATCCACCCCCGGGTGCAGTCGATCATCCGCGAGTTCCACGACGCGAGGAAGCCGATCTTCACCATCTGCCACGGTGCCCAGGTGCTGATCGCGGTGGACGGCGTGGTCAGCGGCAAGCGCGTCGCCGCCCTCGAATACTGCGAGCCCGAGGTGCGGCTCGCCGGCGGCATCTATGTCGACGTGCCGCCGGACGGCGCCATCAGCGACGGCAACCTCGTCTCCGCCAAGGGCTGGCCCGGCCTCGCCGCCTTCATGCGCGAATGCCTGAAGGTGCTGGGCACGGAGATTCGTCACGCCTGACGCCGGGCGGCGCCCGGGTGTACCGGCCCGGCAGTTAAGTTCTTGGCAGGTCTGGTGCCTTGCAGTAAGGCTCACCCCAGCCGCAACTGCCGAAGGGACAATGTTCCGGAAGGCCGAGACAAGCGGGAGGCAGGTGAATCTTGGCACATCTTCGGGTCAGTGATGTGGTGCGCCGTTTCGGCACCGTCACCGCTCTCGACGGCATGGGTTTCGAGGTCGAGGAAGGCGAGTTCTACTGCCTGCTCGGGCCGAGCTCCGCCGGCAAGACGACGACGCTGCGCGCCATCGCCGGGCTCGAGCCGGGGGCGGATCGAGTTCGCCGGCCGCGACGTCACCACGGCACCGGTGCAGGGCCGCGGCATGGCGATGATCTTCCAGACCTTCGCCCTCTACCCGCATCTGACCATCCGCCAGAACTTCGCCTACCCGCTCGAGCGCGAACGGGTAGACCGGGCCGAGATCGGCCGGCGCGTGGGCGAGGTCGCCGAGCTGCTTCGGGTCGGCCACACGCTCGACCGCAAGCCCTCCACACTCTCCGGCGGCGAGCAGCAGCGGGTCGCCATCGGCCGGGCGCTGATCCGGCGCCCGAAGCTCCTCCTGCTCGACGAGCCGCTCACCAATCTCGACGCCAAGCTGCGCCACGACACGCGCGCCGAGTTCAAGCGCCTGCATCGCGAGCTCGGCATGACCATGCTCTATGCCACGCCGGACCAGCTCGAGGCGCTCACCATGGGCCAGCGGATCGGCGTCATCCGGGACGGCCGGGTGGTGCAGATCGACACGCCGCGCGCCCTCTACGAGGCGCCGCTCGACACCTACGTGGCCGGGCTCGTCGGCGCCCCGGCAATGAACCTGCTGCCGGGCCGGGTGACCGGCGGGCAGGGGGGGCTCGCCGTCGATTTCGGCGTGGCCGGCATCGACCTCGCCCCCGGGGCCCGGGACGTCGCCGCCGGCACCGAGCTCGTGGTCGGCCTCCGGCCGCATGACATCCGCCTCGGCCGCGACAGCGCCCGCGGGCGGACCGTCGATGCCGTCGTCCATCTGCGCGAGCCCCTGGGCGACGTGACGGTGCTCGACCTCCGCTTCGGCGCCATCGAGGCCAAGATGGTGGTGCGCGAGGAGCAGGGGGCGGCACTCCCCGAGGGCAGCGCCATCGAGGTGACCATCGACCCGGCGGATCTCCATCTCTTCCATGCCGAGACCGGGGTCCGTCTCGCTTGACGTCGACGACCAGCCACCTTCCCAAGCAATGAGGAGGACGACAAGAATGCGAACGATCAGGGAAAGCATGGTGCTCGGGGCCTCGGCGATAGCCGTGGCCACGGCGCTCCTCGCCGGCGGCACCGCCCGCGCGGCCGACATCACCATCACCATGGCCGCACCCGACTGGCCGCCGACCCGGTTCATGAAGGAGGAGTTCGACCGCTCCTACGAGTCGCCGGACGGCCACAACACCGTGCTCGACATCGACTTCATCCCGTGGCCGAGCTTCTACGAGCGCGTCGCCGCCTCGCTCGCCTCGGGCGAGCAGAAGTACCAGATGATCGTGACCGACAGCCAGTGGCTCGGCGCCTTCGTCGAGGGCGGCTACTACATGGACCTGACCGACCTCATGGTCGCCGATCCCGAGCTCACCGCCATCATGCAGGACCTGCACCCGGCGCTGGTCTCGGCCTATTCGACCTATCCGCACAAGTCGAAGGACTTCATCGCCGAGAACGACTTCCCGGCGCCGGACACCCGCTATTTCGGCTTCCCGCAGTTCCCGGACACCTACGTCACCTACTACCGCGAGGACCTCTTCTGCCACGAGGGTGAGGCCGCCGCCTTCCAGGAGAAGTACGGCGAGGCGCTGCCCTGCACCTACGAGGACTGGCAGGACGTCGACTGGGACACCTTCAAGAACATCGGCGAGTTCTTCGGGCGCGCCGCGGGCGAGCCGCTCGGCGACGGCGTGGCCGACGACGACTTCTACGGCATCGCCTACCAGGCCGGTAAGGGCTACGACTTCTCCACCATGGCGATCAACGCCTTCATCTGGCAG
>CAZGUW010000014.1:22552-33259 GCA_964528705.1 uncultured Geminicoccaceae bacterium | reverse complement strand
GGCGGCCTTCCGCGGCACGTTCCGGGAGAGCGCCACCATCGGCGTCGAGCAGAATAAGCAGTACTTCACGCACGAGGTGGCGAACCGGCTCTCCTCGCTGCAGACAGCGAGGTCGCAGGCCGCGACGAGCTGGCAGCCCGCCGCCGTGGCGATGCCGTCCACCTCGGCGATCACCGGCTGCGGCAGGTCCTTGAGCTTCAGCATCATGGCCGAGCAGCGGCTGAACAGGCGATGGATCGCCTCGTGCCGCCGGTCCCGCCCGATCTCCTTGAGGTCATGCCCGGCCGAGAAGGCCTTGCCGTGCCCCGCCAGCACCACCACCCGTGCCGTCTGCGACCGGCCGATCCGGTCGAGGGCGTCGTGCAGCGCGTCGAGCAGTGCCATATCCAGGCTGTTGAAGGCCTTCGGGCGGTTCAGCGTCAGCCGGACGACGCCGCCTTCCTCCGCCACGCTCAAATTCGTCTCGATGTCGCTCTCCATACCCAACTCCTGCTGGCCGCCGCGCGGAAGCTACAGGCCTGAATGCCAAAGGCAAACCCCGGCCTGCCCGTCTTCAGGGCCGCACCACGCCCGCCTCGGTGACCACGAGGTCCATCGGGATGTCGTGCCACTGCGGGTAGATGGTGGGAATCGCCGCGAGCTTGTAGCCCACGCCCAGCACGCGCGGCCGCTTGTCGCCGTACGAGGCCAGCGTCCGGTCGAAGAACCCGCCGCCATAGCCGAGGCGATAGCACGCGGCATCGAAGCCGATCACCGGCGCGATCACCACGTCCGGCACCACCACCTCGGCACCCTCCGCCGGCACCGGGATCCTCCACACCCCGGGCACCAGCTTCTCCCCCGGTGCCCAGGCGCGAAAGACGAGCGGCTGCCCCTTCGCCACCACCACCGGCAGGGCGCAGCGCCCGCCCCCGGCCGTGATCGCCTGCAGCAGGGGCCGCAGGTCCGGCTCGGCCTTGAAGGGCCAGTAGGCGCTGACCACGAGGCCCCCGACCGGCCCGATCACCCTTTCCAGATGCGCGACGATCCGCGCGTCATGCGCCGCCCGGCACGATGCCCGAAGCGCCGTCCGCAGCCCCGTCAGCCGCTCCCGCTCCGCCTTCCGCCAGCGCCGCACATCCGCTTCCTGCCCCGGCTCGCCCGGCAGCACCCCGGATGGCGGCTTCAGGGGCGGCGGCATCAGATAGTCCGGGTCCAGCTCGTGCATGAAGCAGGGCGGCGAGGCGAAGCCGGCCCCTTCCTCGTCGTCACCGCTCACGGCAGCATCACCTCCGCGTCCGGCCGCCGCAGCCGCTCGCCCTGCCTCGGCAGCGTCCCGCAGGTCGTGGCGATGCCGAGCTCGAGGCTCATGGCGATGCGCTCCGCCCGCTCGATGAAATGCGCCGCCGCCGCGGGCGGGCAGACCTCCTTGGCCGTCGCCCGGAAGAGCGCCAGCCAGCGGTCGAAATGCCGGTGGTCCACCGGCAGCCGCGCGTGGCGGGCCATGGGCTGGCCGTGATAATCGCCGCTCATGAGCGCCACCGACGACCAGAACGCGCCCATCCGCTCGAGATGCGGCCCCCACTCCTCGATCCGCGCCGCGAACACCGGCGCCAGCAGGGGATCGCGCCGCACCTTCGCATAGAAGGCGTCGACCAGCCGCTCGATCATCGCCGCATCGATGCCCGTCCGGGCGACGATCTCCGCCACCACCGCCGCCCGTCGCGTTTCGCGCTCTTCAGCCCGCTCCATCACCGCCTGCCGGAATAGGTATTCGAAATGCCTCTTTAGCAGCCGCACCCCCGCCGGGCAACGCTGGACGACCGTGCGGCCTTGCGTCATCCTGACCACGGCGGTGCACCTGCCGGGATATTCCAGAAGGGGAGGAACAAGCGATGACACACCCGACACGCCTCGGCCTCACGGGCCTCGCCCTCGCGGCCGGCCTCGCCACCCTGCAGCCGGGCATGGCCCGGGCCCAGGACGGCGACGACGCGCTCGCGACCGGCATCCGCGAGATCGCGCTTGCCGTCGGCAACACCTATGTCTGCGCCGAAGGCGACGCAGCCCAGGCCGCCCACCGCGACATGACCCGCCAGCTCTTCGACCACATCCTCCAGGACACGGGCTCCGACAGCGCCTTCCTCTTCGCCGTCTCCGTCGGCTACGGCGCCTCCGTGGCGAAGGACCAGCTCGACTGCGCCAAGCTCCAGGCCCAGTGGCAGGAGATGCAATCGACCTTCGATCTCGTGGAGCCCGGCCAGTGAGCGCCCGGCCAGTGAGCGCCCGCCCGGCTTTGGCGCTCGCCGCCCTCCTGCTGCTCGCCGCCGGCGCCGCCGAAGCCCGCCACGGCGGCCACGGTGGCGGCGGAGGCGGCTACGCCGCCGCCCAGGCCCACTACCTTTCCACCAACAGCCACTATTTCTCGCAGAACGACGACCAGGGCGGCCAGTGGGTCTCCATGGGCGGCACCACCGCCGTCGGCGGCCACATCTCCGGCGGCACCAGCGACGCCATCACCGCCAACCCGCAGCCCAGCAACTACTGCCCGGACAACACCGGCGACGGCACCTGCGACAACAACTGGTAGCCACGAGCCACCCCCACGACCGGCCAGCCAACAGGGAAACACCCGCCACCATGCTCTACGAAATGCGCACCTACCACTGCCTCCCCGGCAAGCTCCCCGCCCTCCTCGACCGCTTCGCCAACATCACCCTCGCCATCTGGGAACGCCACGGCATCCGCCAGGCCGGCTTCTGGACCACCGTCATCGGCGAGAACAACAACGACCTCGTCTACCTCCTCCAATGGGAATCCCTCGCCGACCGCGAGAAGAAATGGAACGCCTTCATGGCCGACCCCGAATGGCAGGAAAAACGCGCCCAGACCGAAGCCGACGGCCCCATCCTCGCCAGCCTCAGCAGCCAGATCCTCCAGCCGACGGCATTCTCCTCGGTGAAGTAGGGGGGGGGAAAGAAGGGCGGGGAGGCACGGCCTCCCCACCGGCCCCACTGGATTTTGGGGTGGGGCCGGCTCAGATGACGGTACCAACGTTGAAATGGGAGATGTCTACCGAAACCAAGCAGCATCTTTCAAGATCGCGTGTTAAGAGGAGTCAAGCGATGACTACAATGTTCTTTAGCTATGAAAGTAAGGTCGAAAATTTAATCGCCGGCATCGCACACCATTTTCAGCGCCGAACTAATGTCGAGCCATATTTTTATCCGGATAGAAAAACCGCAGGCTTTTTTTCGGAGCATTTGATCGATGCAATTAATGAGGCCTCCTTTTTTGTACTATTTATTAGCGACGAGACGTCGAGTTCGACATGGCAAGAAAAAGAGATCAAACAATGGATGGAAGGCAATCGAGACAAGTTTTTATGCCACACAGCTATAGTGCGTATCAGCGAAAGGTCGGCCTCTCCGAGTATCGAAGAAATGATAAGGAATTTTAATGCAATTAAGTATTGTCATTCGATAAATCAAAGCGCAATTCATGATATCTGTACTGAGCTTATTGGCCTCTTTTCACTTCCGAACTCTTCTTTCGATGATTTGCCTATTTCACCACTAGTTACATCAGAAAAGAAACTCATTGACGACTATGCGAAGGGCGGTGGTAGAGCCAATGCCGAAATGGTAAGTCAAGGGTTTCCCGAATCTTGGCCAGCTGTTCCAAAATTGCACAAACAACACGATACAAACATTAGATTAATAAAGAATCCTCTAGAATCCACAGTTCATGGCCAACATCGATCAGACAATGCTAAGATACTTGTAGATGCGCGGGATCGTTCGACGCCGCTTGCACCTCCTATTTCAGAAGACTTGAAAGGCGCCTTGGAAACGATCAATCCCGCCGGCCCAGGTCTGGGGGAGGAGAATTCGTCGGTTGAATATGATAGATATCTCCCCTTAACTTTTCTTGAGGCTGGACCCCGGGAGCACATTTTTGCGAATCCTATCGACAACAAAGTTGGTTTCATTGTTTCCGGCGGTATTGCGCCGGGAATTAATGCTGTATTGGCGGCTATTATTCAGCGGCATCTCGATTATAAGACGGCCCTATTAAATACTGCTGCTCAGTCTCATGATTCCGATTTCCGTCATTATACAGTTCGATTTTCAGGATTTGCCGAGGGTTTTAAGTCACTGTCAAATGACGGTCGGATTTTTCAACTTTCGTCGCAGAATATTGATCAACTAAATAGGTGGACATCGCGGGCGGCATCTTGGCTACCAACTGCACGTTTTGAAGATTTTCTTGACGAAGACTTAACAAAACGCGAAGAAGCTTATAAGGAAGCTGTTCATACAATATACAATAATAATATCGATATCTTGTATATTATTGGTGGCGAAGGAACAATGCGAGCAATACATGCCCTCTACACGGTTTATAAAGAAATGTATCCAAAAGAAGCTATTCGTTTCATTGGAATACCAAAGACAATGGACAATGATATACTATTTATGTGGCAGTCGTTCGGTTTTGAGACTGCGGTCGGTGAGGCAGAACGAGCCTCATTGCACCTTGCATATGAGGTGAACTCAAACCCGCGACTCGCGATTATGCAGCTATTTGGATCCAACTCTGGTTTTGTCGCAAGTCATGCCGCGGTCGCAAATCGATTTTGTGATTTAGTACTAATTCCCGAACTAGGCAACGCTACTATGGAAGATATTTGCAGATATATAGAGTCAAAATTGACTTCAAGGCTTAGATATGCTCGGAAGCGTCCCGGAATTGAACGCGCGCCCTACGGATTGATAATCATGGCGGAGACGTTCCTTCCACAGGACTATTCAAAATATCTTGAATATGTCGAACTGACACCGGACGAGAGGCAGGCAGTCAACGATTACGATGAAAAACGAGAGGGAATGACTGGCCAAACTCCAGATGCATTGCGTAGCGGCGCGCTCAAGATATTGGTAGGAGTTCTCCAAAAGCACATTAACGATAGAATGGGAGAACAGGATGATTACTGGCGCAATTTCAGAATTGTCACCAATGAACCGCGCCATCTGATTCGCTCAACGGAGCCGGCTCCGATGGATATCATTTTGGCCGGTCGACTTGGAACTATGGCTGTTGATGCAGCGATGGCTGGATTTACGGATTGCATGGTCAGTTCGTGGCTTACAGAGTATGTTGTCGTACCTCTTAAACTAGTCGTTCTTGGGCGTAAGAGAGTACAGCGAGAGGGGATTTTTTGGAAGAACGTCGTGGCGACCACCCACCAGAGCGAGGAGCCGAACTTAGCCTAGGACTCCGAGGCGAAACTCAAACTTGTTTTCAAATCCCAGGCCGGGGTCACGACGGCCTCCCCGCTCCGGCCAATCTCTGGTGCTCCCCGTTCCCGAGTGGCTGAAGGAGTCAGAAAGGCTTAAAGGGGCCAGGCACCTTTAGGGCTAAAATCGCCCTGTCCCTAGGCGCGAACAAGTACTCATCGAACTCACACCTCGCTTTGCTGACTTCCGTTTCCCCAAGAGTTCGAAGAGGCTCAAAGGTGTCGGGCGTCAATGGGGAGCTTGAGAGGCGCTAGACATTCGTACGGCGAAGCCGTACGATCCGCGAAATGAGGATACGAAGCGTTCGCCACCGGGGGCTGAGACGGCTGATCGAGGATGACGACGACAGGGAAATGCGCCGCGATCTCGTTCGCCGGGTGCGCAACGTGCTCTCGGCATTGATCGTGGCGCCGGACATGGGCGGCGTTCAGGGTCCTCCCGGTTGGCGCATCCATCAGCTTGCGGGAGACCGGGCGGGGACATGGAGCATTCCGGCAACTGGCGAATCACCTTCGACCTTCAGGATGACGTCATCGGCAATCTGGATCTCGAGGACTATCACTGATGAGCGAGGCTTTCGCAAAGATCGGCATGAAGCCCCCGCATCCGGGCAGCTTCATTCGCGAGGAGATTCTGGACGAGCTGAATCTGTCCGTGACCAGGGCGGCCGACATCCTTGGCGTGCGCCGTGCGACGCTTTCCGATCTGGTCAACGAAAAGGCGGCGTTGTCGCCGGAGATGGCCTTGCGGATCGAGAAGGCTTTCGGTGTTTCCATGGACACCCTGCTGCGCATGCAGGCCTGGCACGACAGCCACGCCATGCGCGAGCGGGCAAGCCAGATCGACGTGAAGCGCTATGAGCCCGCATGACGAGAGCCCGCAGGGACCACATGCGGGCGCGCACGCAGCACCCATCCAAAGGACTGGTGGGGCCAGCGGGGAGGCGCTGCCTCCCCGCTCTATATTCCTGCCATCGCGAACGCTTATGGCAAGCCGTCGCGGGACGCTGCCGGCCGGGCTCGGGGTTCCGATTCCGGCGCGGCGGGGCTCGGGTTGTCGCGTATAATGCGACAGTTGCCCTCGGGTTGTCGCATATAGCGCGACAGTGCGGGCGAAACTGTCGCGTATGATGCGACATAAGGATTCGTGATGTCGCGTATAGCGCGACATTTGCCCCGAACTGTCGCGTATGGCGCGACAGCGGGCAGCGAACGAACCCGCCGAATCGACGATCGAACCCACGGATTCGACCAACGAACCCGCGTTTTGGACGAACGAACCCGGAATCCCGCGAACGAACCCGGCGGCCGTCAACGCCTTGTCCGGCAACGGTTTTTCATCTTTTCCAGCCGCCTTCCGGCGGTCCCTGGCACCCGAAATCCGGATATTGCCGAACGACCCCGCGGCAGGGCTTGCGCCGCGGACCGATATAGGTTATAAATCCTACAAAGCCGAAGTCACCCGAGCAAAAAACCGGTGGGGCCAGCGGGGAGGCCGCGCCTCCCCGCGCTACTTCCCCTCTTCGCCTGCTGCGCCCGTGTTCCGCCGCAGCAGGTCGAAGCCGTCGAGCCGGGCGATGTTTTCGTCGCCCTGGGCGAGGACGATGTAGCCGGTTCGGCGGCCGGTTTCGTGCTCGGCCGGCGTGGTCGGGTGGTAGATGGCGGTTCCTTCGGGCAGGGCCGGGGCGATGAAGGCGAGGGTGCAGGCGCCGGTCGGGCCGTAGTCGTCGAAGACGTAGCCCTTGTCGTCCGGCACCTCGAAGTCGTCGATGAGGATGACGAAGTTTCGGGCGAGCGCGCCGATGGCGGTGATTTCCTCACGGAGCGGCAGGTGCTCGCGCCAGTGGGCGTCGAGATAGGCGAAGACGGCCTTGTCCCGGAGTTCCGCTGCAAGCTCGGCTTCGATGGCGGTCTTGGAGTCGCCCAGCACGAGGCTGACGTTCGGGCAGGGGGCGAGGCGGCGGCGGGCGAAGTGGTGGAAGCGCGGCTCGACCTCGATGGAGTGGACGGGCTTGCCGAAGGTGGCGAGCCATTCGGTGGTGACACCCCGGTAGGTGCCGGTTTCCAGCACGACCTCGATGGAAAGCTCGGTCAGGATGCGGCGGCAGACCTCGAGCCTGGCGGTCTGGCCGTTCATGGCCGAGCCCCAGGGGTAGAAGTGCGCCCGGCTGTTGCTGTGGAACTCGATGGCCGCCGCCAGGTCGGGGGGCAGGGCCTCGACCGCCTTGCCGAGCTTCTCGCGCACGCGCCGGATGGTGAGGCTCATCGCGGGTTCCGCCCGGTCGTCGCCGGTGGACGTTGCAGACCGCGGTCAGACGTTCCGGTGGCGCCGGAAGCAGCGAGGCGCATGCGGGGCTCCCTCTATCGTTCGAGCCCAGACTGGGTCAGAAATTCGACCGCGGCAAGACAGCATGCCGGCATGGGCCGCAAACCTGAAGGCCAAAAAATCAGGCGGCGCGGCGCTTCGTGTCGAAGAGGGCCGAGAACTGGCCGAGCACGGTGCCGCCGAGCTGCTCGGGGTCGGAGATGGTGACGGCGCGGCGGTAGTAGCGGGTCACGTCGTGGCCGATGCCGATGGCGAGCAGCTCCACCTCGGAGCGGGTCTCGATCCAGTCGATGACCTCGCGGAGATGCTTCTCGAGGTAGTTGCCGGGGTTGGCCGAGAGCGTGCTGTCGTCGACCGGGGCGCCGTCCGAGATGACCATGAGGATGCGCCGCTGCTCGACCCGGCCGAGCAGGCGCTCGTGCGCCCACAGGATCGCCTCGCCGTCGATGTTCTCCTTGAGCAGCCCCTCGCGCAGCATGAGCCCGAGATTGGGCCGGGCCCGTCGCCAGGGCGCGTCGGCGGCCTTGTAGACGATGTGCCGGAGATCGTTGAGCCGGCCGGGGCCCGCGGGCTTGCCGGCCCTGAGCCAGGCCTCGCGCGCCTGCCCGCCCTTCCAGGCGCGCGTGGTGAAGCCCAGGATCTCCACCTTGACGCCGCAGCGCTCGAGGGTGCGGGCGAGGATGTCGGCGGTCATGGCGGCGACGGCGATGGGCCGGCCGCGCATCGAGCCCGAGTTGTCGATCAAAAGGGTCACCACCGTGTCCCGGAACTCGGTCTCCTTCTCCATCTTGTAGGAGAGGCCGAGCGTCGGGTTGACGACGATGCGGGCGAGGCGGGCGGCGTCGAGGATGCCCTCGTCGAGGTCGAAATCCCAGGAGCGCTGCTGCTGCGCCATGAGCTTGCGCTGCAGCCGGTTGGCGATCCGCCCGATCATCCCCTCGAAGCGCGAGAGGCTGGCGTCGAGCTGGCCCCTGAGCCTCGCCAGCTCCGCGGCGCCGCAGAGCTCGGCCACGCCCACCACCTCGTCGAACTGGGTGCTGAACACGCGATAGGCGAGCTGGTCCGCCCCGGGCGGCAGCTCCTTCGGCCGGTTGGTGCGCGGGTCCTCGCCCGCCTCCTCCTCGGCACCGGACTGCAGCTCGTCCTCGCTCGCCGCGGCCTCCTCGGCCATCATGTCCTCGGGCGAGCGGTCCTCGGCACTCTCCTGCGCCTCGGCCCGCTGCGGCTCGTCGCCGCCGTCGTCGTCCTGGTCGGAGGAGGGCTCGCTCGGCCCCTGGTCGCCGTTCTCCTCCTCGCCCTCGTCGTCCTGGCTGTCGGGCTCCGGCTCCTCGACCAGGGCGTCGCTGAGCCCGAGATCGGTCATCAGCTCGCGCACCCGCCGGGCGAAGGCGTCCTGGCTCTCCGCGCTTGCGTCGAGCTCGGGCAGCACCGCCTCCACCTTGCCGTCGAGCCACTCGCGCCAGGCGTCGAGCTGGCGGCTCTGGGCGGCGTTCAGCCGGTAGCCCTGCAGCCGCTCGCGCATGTAGAGCTCGACCACCTCGGCGACGTTCGCATCGGGTACCGCCTCGCCGGCGGTAGCGGGCTCGGCCCGCTGGCGGAAGACGGCCTCGAGGTTGGAGCGGACCCCGGCCATGTCGCGGCCGCCGACCAGCTCGACCCGAAGCTGCTCGAGCCCGTCGAAGAGCATGGTGGCGAGCTCGCCCTCGGGCACCAGGCGGCGATGCAACTCGCCGTCGTGGAAGCGCCGCCGCAGCGCCTGGCTGTCGGCCTCGCCCCGCACCCGCGCAATCTCGCCGGTCGGCATGTCCTGGCGCGGCGGGCTGATGCGGATCGTCTCGCCGCCGCCCGCAGGCCCCCGCCGGTTGCCCGAGCGCAGCACCACCTCGAGCTTCGGCTCCTCGGCGATCGCCCGTGCCGCAGCCCCGAGGGCCTGCTCGAATCCGTCGAGCCGCTCCTTCAACGCCGGGCTCTCACGCGACCAGGAGGCTGGCCGCCGATTCCGGCAGCTCCTTGCCGAAGCACCGCTGGTAGTACTCGGCGATGATCGTCCGCTCGGCCTCGTCGCACTTGTTGATGAACGTCACCCGGAAGGCGAAGCCGACATCGCCGAAGATCTCGGTGTTCTCCGCCCAGGTGATCACCGTGCGCGGCGACATCACGGTCGAGATGTCGCCATTGACGAAGCCGGCGCGGGTCAGGTCGGCGAGGCGCACCATGCTGGCGATGGTCTTGCGCCCCTCGGCCGTGTCGTAGCGCGGGCACTTGGCCAGCACGATGCGGCACTCGTCGTCATGCGGCAGGTAGTTGAGCTGGACGACGATGCTCCAGCGGTCCATCTGGCCCTGGTTGATCTGCTGCGTGCCGTGATAGAGGCCCGAGGTGTCGCCGAGCCCGACCGTGTTGGCGGTGGCGAACAGGCGAAAGCTCGGATGCGGCCGGAGGATCTTGTTCTGGTCGAGCAGGGTCATGCGGCCCTGCGCCTCGAGCACGCGCTGGATCACGAACATCACGTCGGGCCGGCCGGCATCGTACTCGTCGAACACCAGCGCCACCGGGTGCTGCAGCGACCAGGGCAGGATGCCCTCGCGGTACTCGGTGACCTGCTGGCCGTCCCTGAGGACGATCGCGTCCTTGCCGATCAGGTCGATGCGGCTGATGTGGCTGTCGAGATTGACCCGCACGCACGGCCAGTTCAGCCGGGCCGCGACCTGCTCGATATGGGTCGACTTGCCGGTGCCGTGATAGCCCTGGATCATCACCCGCCGGTTGTGAACGAAGCCGGCCAGGATGGCGAGGGTGGTCGGTCGGTCGAACTGGTAGGTCGGATCGATATCGGGCACGTAGTCGGTGCGCGTGCCGAAGGCGCCCACCCGCATGTCGGCATCGATGCCGAACGTCTCCTGGACATCGACCTCGCGGTCCGGCCGGTCCGGCAAGCCGAGCTGGCCCTGCGTGTCGATGACTGAACCCTCCCGTGGCAACGTCCTCTCCTCGGTCGTGATCGATGGCGGCCGCGACCCCTTGCTGATCGCGACTTGTGGCGCACCCGCCGTATATGGCGTTCGGTGCAGGCATCGCGCAAGGCCGTTCACGTGCCGGGTCG
>CAZGUW010000014.1:0-22452 GCA_964528705.1 uncultured Geminicoccaceae bacterium | reverse complement strand
GCCGTATATGGCGTTCGGTGCAGGCATCGCGCAAGGCCGTTCACGTGCCGGGTCGGTGGCGGCGGGCGGTCATGTCGCAGCCGCCGGACGCCGCTCCCGGCCGCTCAGCGATGCAGCCGGTTCTCGACCAGGTAGGTATAGGCCTCGTTGATCGCCTTCAGCCGTTCCTCGGCGTCCCGGTCGCCGCCGTGCCGGTCGGGATGGTGGCGCTTCACCAGGATCTTGTAGCGGGCCTTGAGCTCGACCAGGGTGAAGCCGGGCTCGAGGTCCATGACGGCCATCATCCGCATGGGCTTGCCCTGCGGTGGCGGCGGCTCGCTCTGCCGCTCGCCGGCGGCCGGCCCGCCATCGGCGAAGAAGCCGAAGGGGTCGTGGAACCGCGGCTCGCCGTTCGCCCCGATCCCGCCGAAGCGCCAGCTCGGCCGGTGCCAGGTCGAGTCCGCGCGCCGGTGTGCCTCGATCTCGTCCTCGTTCATGCCGGCGAAATAGTTCCAGCTCCGGTTGTAGTCGCGGACATGCTCGAGGCAGAGCCAGATGAACGTGCGGAGCGCCTGCGGCGAGCTCGGTGCCCGGAAGTCGCCGCGCTCGGTGCAGCCCGGCCACTCGCAGCACCGTCCCGGCTCTTCCGACGCCCCGAGCCCGACGACCGCATCCGGTCCGAGCGGGCGTCGGGTCTTGCGGCCCACGTCCATCCGCGCCCTGCCATTTCCTCGAAGCCTAACCATCGCCGGCCGAGCGCCCCGCCGGAGCGGCCACGGCCGATGGTCAGACTATGGTCGGTCGACGGCCGGTCGACAAGCCGGCCGCGGACCGGGACATCGCCAGGGGCGCGCCCGGCCGCCCGCCCCTTGCCGGCCGGTCAGTCGGCGTCGAGCGAGGGCAGACCGAACTCCGCGAGGTCGTTGGCGCTGGCGAGGGCGCGGGCCAGGCTGCAGATGGCTTCCTGGTGCTTGCGGCTCGGCAGGGAGATGAAGTTGCGGGCGAGGTCGAGCAGCATGCGCTGTTGCGGCGTCGGCTTGAAGTCCCGGTCGTTGTCCATGCCCTCGAAGAAGTAGCTGACGTCGACGCCGAGCGCGTGGGCGATGGTGTAGAGCCGGCCCGCCGCGATGCGGTTGATGCCCTTTTCGTACTTGTGCGCCTGCTGGTAGGTGACGCCGATGAGCTCGGCCATCTGCTGCTGGGTCAGGCCCAGCATGATGCGCCGCTCGCGCATCCTGGCGCCGACATGGCGGTCGACATCCTGCGCCCGTGACCGGCCCGGTCCCGTCTGCTTCACGGGCTTCGCCTTGATCGTCGCCATCATTCCAGATCTCCGCATGAGAGAAGAGCCGGCGGGTGCCGGCCCGGGTCCGACGGCAAACCGTCGCCCGCGATCCTCCGATGGTTATCGTGCGACGGTTAAGTTCCGGTTAATTCTGTCAGCATAGTTCTCGGTCCACGCGAAAGTCGCACTGGAAATGGCGAAAAGCGTACGATGCTGCTTCTCCTTCTGGTTTTGGCATCGTGCTTTACCGCAGGGGTGCCGGGCGCTAGCCTGGGTTCATGGATTCGGCATGGCGACGGCCGGCTGCCCGGAGCGGGCGGCGGGCGGCGCTGCGCGACGGGGAGCGCCTGCATGGCCGGCATCGTGGCCACCGAACTGGAGTGGCGGCTGCGGGACGGCCTGGCACCACGGCGTCTCGTGATCCGTGACGATTCCGCCGACCATGCCGGCCACGCCGGGCACCGCCCGGAAGGCGAGACGCATTTTTACGTCGAGGTGGTGAGCGACGGCTTCGCCGGCCGGCGCAGCCTCGACCGGCAGCGCATGGTCTATGCGGCGGTTGGCGACCTCATGCGCGGCCGCATCCACGCCTTGTCGATCCGCGCCCTCGCCCCCGACGAGGCCGGCGACACCGCCTGAAGCGTCGGCCGGTCAGCCGGCCGCTCAGCCGGCCCCGATCAGCCTGCAGCGCCGTACTGCTCGCCGTAGATGAGCTGCTCGGCGCCCTTCAGCTCCTCCTCGAGCATGTGCCGGACCGCCTCGTAGATGTCGCGGATCGACACCATGCCGCAGACCTCGTCGCCGCGCAGCACCGGCAGGTGGCGGTAGTGGCCGGCCAGCATCTTCTCGAGCGCGGCCACCGCGGTGTCGTCCGGGCCCAGGGTCACGGGATCGGGGGTCATGATCGCCGCGAGCCGCGTCTCGCCGGGCTGGAGGGAGCGCGCGAGAAGGCGAAAGACGAGATCCCGCTCGGTGACGATGCCGACGAGGCGGCCGTGCTCCACCACCATCACTGCCCCGACGCGCCGCGCCAGCATCAGGTCCGCCGCTTCGGCGGCTGTCGCCTCCGGGGGCAGGGTGCAAAGCGCCTGCTGCCCGTCGATCACGCCCGGGATGATCCGTCGCTGCATGGTTCGGCCCCCACTCGTCCGCGCCCGGGCCGGCGACCCGGCTGCACGGGAGCCTGCAGAGATGCGGCCGGGCGGTCAAGCGCCCCGGCGTGTGACCGGCGCGGCGCTCAGCCGGCCTTCTCGCGCTCGATCCCGTCGACGATGAGCTGCTTCGCCTCGTCGGCATCGCCCCAGCCGATCACCTTGACCCACTTGTTGGGCTCGAGATCCTTGTAATGCGAGAAGAAGTGGGCGATCCGCTGCAGGTCGATCTCCGGCACGTCGCGATAGCTCAGCACCTTGCGATTGATCTGCGTGATCTGGTCGATGGGCTTCGCCAGGATCTTCTCGTCCATGCCGGCCTCGTCCTCCATCTTGAGGACGCCGATCGGGTTGACCCGCATCACCACGCCCGGCTGCACCGGCAGGCGGCCGATGACCATCACGTCGATCGGGTCGCCGTCATCGGCCAGGGTGTGCGGGATGAACCCGTAATTGCAGGGGTAGAACATCGTCGTGTAAAGGTAGCGGTCGACGAAGATCGCCCCGCTCTCCTTGTCCAGCTCGTACTTGATCGGATCGGCGCGCAACGGCACCTCGACGATCACGTTGAACTCGTGCGGCGGGTTGGCGCCGATCGACAGCTTCATGTAATTCACGGTTGCTTCCTCTCGAACAGGCCCTCAGGGCCAGGCGACCATTGGTGGCAGGGACATCAGAATAGCCTCGGGATTGCCGCCGGTCTTGAGACCGAACTGGGTCCCCCGGTCGTAGAGCAGGTTGAACTCGACATAGCGGCCGCGGCGGACGAGCTGGTGCTGGCGTTCCGCCGCCGTCCAGGCCCGGTCCATGTGCCGGGCGACCAGCCTCGGGTAGATGTCGAGGAAGGCCTCGCCCACCGCGCGCGTGAAGGCGAAATGCCGCTCGAAATCCGCCTCCAGATAGTCGTAGAAGATGCCGCCCACGCCGCGCGGCTCGCCGCGGTGCGGGATGAAGAAGTACTCGTCCGCCCACTTCTTGAACCGGTCGTAGGCGCCTTCCTCCAGGCCGGCGCAGGCGCGCTCGAGGGTGGCGTGGAACTCGGCCGTGTCGGCCTCGACCGGAAAGATCGGGTTGAGGTCGGCGCCGCCGCCGAACCAGCTCTTCGTGGTGCGGATGTGGCGTGTGTTCATGTGCGCCGGCGGCACGTGCGGGTTCCTCGGGTGCGCCACGAGCGAGACCCCGGTCGCCCAGAAGCGGGGGTCCTCCGCGGCCCCCGGGATCTGGCCCCGGAACTGCGGCGCGAACTCGCCCATGACGGTCGAGACGTTGACCCCGACCTTCTCGAAGACACGACCCTTCATCAGCCCCATCACCCCGCCGCCGCCGCCTTCCCGCGGCCAGGGCGTGAAGGTGAACCGGCCGGGTTCGAGCGTGTCCGCGTCCGGCCCGGCAAAAGCGTCCTCGAGCGCCTCGAACGCGGCGCACAGCCGGTCGCGCAGCTCCCTGAACCAGGCTTCGGCGGCATCTCTCTCACGTATGGCGGTCAAGCTCTGCCCCTTCATTCGCCCCGCCCATCGTCCACCGGGCCATCCTCGCCTGGCCACGCCCCGAGCTGGCGCAGCGCCTCGGCGAGGCCGATCGCCCCCGCGGTGGCGAGGTTGAGCGAGCGCAGCCCCGAGCGGATCGGGATCCGCACCGCCGCCGCGCACGCCTCGCGCAGCGCCGGGCTGGCCCCGCGGCTCTCGCTGCCGAGCACCAGGACGTCGCCCGGCCGATACGCGAAAGCGTGATAGGCGGTCGACGCCCGGGCACTCAAGAGGACGAGACGGCGCGCCTCCCGCGCCGCCGAGGCGAGGAAGTCATCGAGCCCGGCATGGCGCCGCCACACGACCTGCGTCGCATAGTCCATGGCCGCCCGGCGAATGCGCCGCTCGTCGAGCGGGAAGCCGCAGGGCTCGATCACCTCGATGGCCACGTCGAGACAGGCGCCAAGGCGCAGCATGGCGCCGAAATTGCCGGGCTGGTCGGGCTCGAAGAGGGCCAGCCGGGGACGTTCCCCCCTGGTCGTCCCTGCCATCTCCCCCGTCGCTGCCGCCATCGAAGCTCACCATACCGACCCGCCGCAGGGCGTCCGTCGCGCATTGATTTCGAGCCGGCGAGCATGGCGGCATTGCGCTCCGCTGCACAGCCGTTTATGCGACCTTGCGTCGCTTGGCCGTGTGGGGGCGCCCTCATATCCTCGGCATCGGGTGGCCCCGCGTGGCGGCGACAGGGCAGGACGCGCCCGCACCAGGGACCGGTGTGGCCCGGGACGGCGCGGTCAGTCGGTGTGGAACGATCGGAAAGTTGGATGCCATGGCAGATACGGGAACCCTGACCGCTGACGGCGAGACCCGGCGCGATTTCCTGGGGATCGTGGCCTGGTCGGGGCTTGGCATCGGCGCCGCCGCCGTGGTCTGGCCCCTGGTCTACAGCATGAACCCCTCGGCCGACGTGCTCGCTTTGTCGACGACCACCGTCGACCTCTCGGGCATCGAGGAGGGCATGGCGATCACCGTCATGTGGCGCGGCTCGCCGATCTTCGTCCGGCACCGGACCACGGCCGAGATCGACGAGGCCGAGGATGTCGACATCGGCTCGCTGCGCGACCCGGAAGCCGACTCGGCGCGCGTGACCAAGCCGGAGTGGCTCGTGGTGAGCGGGGTCTGCACCCATCTCGGCTGCGTCCCGCTCGGCAACAAGCCGACCGAGCCCAGGGGCGAGTATGGCGGCTGGTTCTGCCCCTGCCACGGCTCGGTGTTCGACACCTCCGGCCGCATCCGCCAGGGGCCGGCGCCGACCAACCTGCCGGTGCCGCCCTACACGTTCGAGTCGGACACGAGCATCCTGATCGGCTGATGCCCGCAGCATCCCCGACGCGGGCGGTGTGCAGGCCCTGCGGTCGAGACAACCCTTCCACCAGGGACGGAACATGAGCACAGAAACGGCCAAGCCCGTCTTCAAGAATGGGATTGCCCGATGGATCGATGACCGCCTGCCGCTGCTCAGCTGGGCGCAGGCCGAGTTCGTCGACTATCCGGCCCCGAAGAACCTGAACTACTGGTGGAACTTCGGTTCGCTCGCCGGCATCGTGCTCGTCCTGCAGATCCTCACCGGCCTCTTCCTGACGATGCACTACACGCCGCATACCGACATGGCGTTCGCCAGCGTCGAGCACATCATGCGCGACGTGAACTTCGGCTGGCTCCTGCGCTACGCGCACGCCAACGGTGCTTCGATGTTCTTCATCGTCGTCTACATCCACATGTTCCGCGGCCTCTACTACGGCTCGTACAAGGCGCCGCGTGAGCTGCTCTGGATGCTCGGCGTCGTCATCCTGCTCCTGATGATGGCGACCGCCTTCATGGGCTACGTGCTGCCCTGGGGGCAGATGAGCTTCTGGGGTGCGAAGGTCATCACCAACCTCTTCTCGGCGGTGCCGATCTTCGGCGAGACCATCGTCACCTGGCTCTGGGGCGGCTTCTCGGTCGACAACCCGACCCTCAACCGGTTCTTCGCCCTGCACTACCTGCTGCCCTTCGTGATCTTTGCCGTGGTGTTCCTCCACATCCTGGCGCTGCACCAGTTCGGCTCGAACAACCCGGTCGGCATCGACATCACCAAGAAGGACAAGATCCCCTTCCATCCCTACTACACCATCAAGGATGCGTTCGGGCTCTGCGTCTTCTTCATGGTCTACGGCGCCTTCGTCTTCTTCGCGCCGAACGTGCTCGGCCACGCCGACAACTACATCCCGGCCAACCCGCTGGTGACGCCGGCACATATCGTGCCGGAATGGTACTTCCTGCCATTCTACGCAATCCTGCGCGCCATCACCTTCGACATCTTCTGGATCATCCCGGCGAAGCTCGGCGGCGTGATCGCGATGTTCGGTGCCATCGCGGTGCTCTTCCTCCTGCCCTGGCTCGATACCTCGCGCGTCCGCAGCGCCCGGTTCCGGCCGATCTACAAGTGGCTCTTCTGGGTGTTCCTCGCCGACTGCGTCGTGCTCGGCTATGTCGGCGCCAACCCGCCGGAGGGCTGGCTGCCGACGATCGGGCTGCTCGCCACGATCTACTACTTCGCCCACTTCCTGATCATCATGCCGCTGCTCGGCAAGCTGGAGCGGCCGCTGCCGCTGCCGGACAGCATCAACAAGCCGGTGCTGCCAGCGTCCGGCGCCGCGACAGCCCAGCCGGCGGAGTAGACGATGCGACGCATGCTCGAGAAAACCCTGGGCGGCCTCGCCCTTGCCGTGGCGCTCGTGACCGGTGCCGGTGCTGCCGAGGCGCCCGAGACGCTGACCCGCGACTGGCCGCAGCAGGGCGTCTTCGGCACCTACGACCGGCACGCCCTGCAGCGCGGCTTCCAGGTCTTCAGCGGTGTCTGCGCCAGCTGCCACAGCCTGGAATACCTGGCGTTCCGCAATCTCGAGGCCCTCGGCTACAACGAGGACGAGATCGTGGCGATCGCCGCCCAGTACATGGTCATGGACGGGCCGGACGATGCCGGGGACATGTTCGAGCGGACCGCGGTGCCGTCGGATCACAAGCCGTCGCCGTTCGCCAACGAGCAGCAGGCGCGGGCCGCCAATGGCGGCGCCCTGCCGCCCGACCTCTCGCTGATCACCAAGGCGCGCGTCGGCGGCGAGGACTACCTCTACAGCCTGCTCGTCGGCTACGAGGAGCCGCCGGCGGGGGTCGAGGTGATGCCGGGCATGAACTACAATGCCTACTTCCCGGGCCACCAGATCGCCATGGCGCAGCCGCTCTACGAAGGCATGGTGGAGTACCAGGACGGCACCGAGCCGACGGTCTCGCAAATGGCGGCGGACGTGACCCAGTTCCTCGCCTGGGTGGCCGAGCCGAAGATGGAGGAGCGCAAGCGGACCGGCATCAAGGTGATGCTGTTCCTCCTGATCCTCGCCATCATCTTCTACGCCTACAAGCGGCGCATCTGGGCCGACGTCCACTAGGGTCGGGCACTAGGTCCTGACGGGGGCCGGTCCCGGGGTCACCCCTGATCCCTGGATCTTCGGGGCCGGCGCGCAGGCCCGTTCAGTGCAGGCGGTATTCCGCCTGGGCGTAGCCGCAGCGGGCGGGGCCGATGAGCTTCTTGCGGCCGACATTCACCGTGTGCAACCGGCCCTCGATGTTGCCGACCCAGAAATCGAGGAACTTGTGCAGCTCGGGGTATTTCGGGGCGATATCGTAGTGCTGCCAGATGAAGGACTGGAGGATGCCGGGATGGTCCGGCAGGTGGTAGATGATCTCGGCGGTCGTCAGGCGATAGCCGTTGAGCTGCAGTTCGAGAGGCGACTGTCCATTCTGCATGCGGGCCGATCCTCAATAGCTTGGCTGGCCCTGCCATTTGGTGGGTTAAAATTCTCTCCGTCAAGAGGATGCAGCCCTATTTAGGGGTGCAAAATCAGTATGTTAGCAGCAGGCCGGGGTGGCTGCTGACAAAATTGCACGGCCCCCCCTTGCACCCGGTTCGGCGCTCCTTACCTTCCGATCGCACGGTTTGGCACTCGTCGGGTGCGAGTGCTAACAACAGATCCGACCATCGGGAGTCAGACGACAATGAAGTTCAGGCCATTGCACGACCGAGTCGTGGTGCGGCGCCTCGAGGAGGAGCAGAAGACCGCCGGCGGGATCATCATTCCCGACACCGCCAAGGAAAAGCCGATGCAGGGCGAGATCCTCGCCGTCGGCCCCGGCGCCCGGAACGAGAAGGGTGAGCTCACCCCGCTCGACGTCAAGGCGGGTGACCGCGTGCTGTTCGGCAAGTGGTCCGGCACCGAGGTCAAGATCGACGGCGAGGAGCTGTTGATCATGAAGGAAACCGACATCATGGGCATCGTCGAGGGCGGCGTCGCGACCAAGAAGGCCGCTTGAACCCGTCACGCACAACGCTCCAGCTAAATCGAGGGACAAATGGCTGCAAAAGAAGTTAAGTTCGACACGGATGCCCGCGCGCGCCTGATGCGCGGCGTCGACGTCCTCAACAATGCCGTGAAGGTGACGCTCGGCCCGAAGGGTCGCAACGTCATCCTCGACAAGAGCTTCGGCGCTCCCCGGATCACCAAGGACGGCGTCACCGTCGCCAAGGAGATCGAGCTCACCGACAAGTTCGAGAACATGGGCGCGCAGATGGTGCGCGAGGTGGCCTCGAAGACCAACGACATCGCCGGTGACGGCACCACCACCGCGACCCTGCTCGCCACCGCCATCCTGCGCGAGGGCAACAAGGCCGTGGCCGCCGGCATCAACCCGATGGACCTGCGCCGCGGCATCGACCTCGCCGTCGCCTCCGTCGTGAAGGACCTCGAGGGCCGGGCCATCAAGGTCTCGACCAGCGACCAGGTCGAACAGGTCGGCACCATCTCGGCCAATGGCGACCGCGAGATCGGCAAGATGCTCGCCGAGGCGATGCAGAAGGTCGGCAACGAGGGCGTGATCACGGTCGAGGAGGCCAAGAGCCTCGAGACCGAGCTCGACGTCGTCGAGGGCATGCAGTTCGACCGTGGCTACCTCTCGCCGTACTTCATCACCGACAGCGAGAAGATGCGCGCCATCCTCGAGGATCCGTACATCCTGATCCACGAGAAGAAGCTCTCGAACCTGCAGACCCTGCTGCCGGTGCTCGAGGCGGTCGTCCAGAGCTCGAAGCCCCTCCTCATCATCGCCGAGGACGTCGAGGGCGAGGCGCTCGCCACCCTCGTCGTCAACAAGCTGCGCGGTGGCCTGAAGGTCGCTGCCGTCAAGGCGCCCGGCTTCGGTGACCGTCGCAAGGCCATGCTCGAGGACATCGCCATCCTGACCTCCGGTCAGGTGATCAGCGAGGACCTCGGCATCAAGCTCGAGAACGTCACCCTCGACATGCTCGGTCATGCCAAGCGCGTGGTGATCAACAAGGAAGACACCACCATCGTCGACGGCGCCGGTGGCAAGGAGGAGATCTCCGGCCGCATCGCCCAGATCAAGGCGCAGATCGAGGACACCACCTCGGACTACGACCGTGAGAAGCTGCAGGAGCGGCTCGCCAAGCTGGCCGGCGGCGTTGCCGTCATCCGCGTCGGCGGGGCCACCGAGATCGAGGTGAAGGAGCGCAAGGATCGCGTCGACGACGCGATGAACGCGACCCGCGCCGCGGTCGAGGAAGGCATCGTTCCGGGCGGCGGCGTGGCGCTGCTGCAGGCGATCAAGGCCCTGAAGGAGCTCAAGGCCGACAACGCCGACATGCAGTTCGGTGTCGACATCGTCCGCAAGGCGATCCAGGCCCCGGCCAAGCAGATCGCCGAGAACGCCGGCGTCGACGGCGCCGTCATCGTCGGCAAGCTGCTCGAGTCGACCGATCCGAACTGGGGCTACGATGCCTACGAGGGCGTCTTCTGCGACCTCGTCAAGAAGGGCATCATCGACCCGGCCAAGGTCGTCCGCACGGCTCTGCAGGACGCCTCGTCGGTCGCCGGCCTCCTCGTCACCACCGAGGCCATGATCGCCGAGAAGCCCGAGAAGAAGGCGGCTCCCGCCGGCGGCCCGGACATGGGCGGCATGGGCGGCATGGGTGGCATGGACTTCTAAGTCCAGGCAACCAGAGCCTACCGATCGGGAGGAGGGGTCGCGCCGCTGGCGCGGCCCCTTCTTCTTTTCAGGCCTGCTGTCGCCGCAGCCTTGGGGCCACCAGATAGCTCCCGGCGAGGGTCAGCGGCGTGCCGCCGAGCCCGAGCTTGAAGCGGGCGATGCCGGGGCTCGTGACCGTGTCGATGCCGCCGAGATCGAGCGCCGTGCAGCCCGTCCGCTGCAGGCGCAGCACGCCCTCCCAGAGCAACCGGTGATGGGCGCGCAGCTCGCGCCCCGCCGGCGTGGTCACGCCCGCGTAATAGGTCGCCGCCCGTCCGTGCCGGGCCATGAGCACGCCCGCCACCGGCTGGCCCTCGTGCCGGGCGATCAGCGCCATCACCTTGCGCCGCCCGTTCGCCGCCAGTGCCCGGATGAAGCCGGCGCTCGGCCCGCGGTACTTCAGCGCCAGGCGCTGCCGCTCGTTGGTTTCGACGAGCCACTCGAAATGGCTGCCGCCGACTGCCTCAACGGCGCTCAGCGACGTCGCCTCGGCCCGCACCAGCATATTCCGCCACTTGCCGTCGAGGCGGCTGCGCAGCGCTGTCGCCGGCTGCCTTAGGTCGAGCCAGGCCGTGCTCGGCCCGGTCCAGACGCGCCGCCAGCCGGCCCGCCGCGCGGCCGCGTCGGCATCGTCCGGCTGCCAGACGAGGAGCGTGCGCCCGAGTTCCGCGCGCAGCCGGTCGATCGCCGCCCGTTCGCGCTCGGCGTCCGGCGGTGCCAGCCAGACCGGGCCGCGCAGCAGCATGCCGAGACCCCAGCCCAGGGGCAGCCGTCGCCGCACCACCTGCGCCAAAGCGAGGCAGCGGCCGCCGTCATGGAGGGCCGCGCGCAGCACGCCGTGGCCCTGGCCGGCGACGGCGACGCCATAGCCCCAGGATTGCTGCAGGGCCGGGCGCTCGGCGGCCGTCATGAGCCGTCGCCACGCCGGTTCGTCGAGAGAATCGAGGCGCCAGTGCATGTAGATGATGCCGTCCACCATATTTATCCTATAAGTAGAAATATGACACGAGCTACGCAACGTTCTGGTTCGACCCGCCACACCGTCGCGGGCCATTTTCTGCCGCCGCCCCGGCCGACCCGCTGGGCGGTCCTCTATGTGCTGGCGCTGGTGGGCCTGCCGCTGCTGCTCGCCCTCTGCCTGCTCGATGCCGCCCTCTTTCTCGTCTTCACCCGCCTCCTCGACCGCTGCTACGGCGTCGCCTGCTTCCTTTCCTGAGGACGGGCGCTAGGTTCAGCGGCAGTCGACAGCCAAAGAGAGGAGCAGGCCGGGTGACCCAGGGTGACATGTCGTGCATCGAGCTCGCCGGAGCGGGCGGCCCCGAGGTCCTGCGCCCGGCCCGCCGGCCCATCCCGTCGCCCGGCCAGGGCGAGGTCCTGATCGAGGTGCATGCCGCGGGCGTCAACCGGCCGGACGTGCTGCAGCGCCAGGGCGGCTACGCGCCGCCGCCCGGCGCCAGCGACCTGCCGGGCCTCGAGGTGGCGGGCCGGGTGGCGGCGGTTGGCCAGGGCTGCCGGCGCTTCGCCCCGGGCGACGCGGTCTGCGCGCTGCTCGCCGGCGGCGGCTATGCCACGCATGCGGTGGCGCCGGAGCTGCAGGTCCTGCCGGTGCCGGAAGGCTTCTCCTTCACCGAGGCCGCCGGCGTGCCCGAGACCTACTTCACCGTCTGGACCAACGTCTTCGAGCGGGGTGCCCTGCAGCCCGGCGAGTGGCTCCTCGTGCATGGCGGCTCGTCGGGCATCGGCACGACCGCGATCCAGCTCGCCCGAGAATTCGGCGCCAGGGTGCTGACGACTGTGGGCTCGGCGGAGAAGCAGGCCTTCTGCGAGAAGCTCGGCGCCGAGCGTGCCATCAACTACAGGAACGACGATTTCGTCGCCGCCGTGCAGGCGGCGACGGACGGCCGCGGCGTCGACGTCATCCTCGACATGGTCGGCGGCGATTACGTGCCCCGCAACCTCAAGGCCCTCGCCCACGAGGGGCGGCTGGTGCAGATCGCCTGGCTCGGCGGGCCGAAGGTCGAGGCGAACTTCGCCGCCCTCATGCTCAAGCGCCTGACCTGGACCGGCTCGACGCTCCGCCCCCGCACGGTCGAAGAGAAGGGGCGGATCGCGAGGGCCTTGGAGGAGAAGGTCTGGCCGCTCCTCGCCAGTCGCAAGGTGGAGCCCGTCATCCACCGCGTCCTGCCGCTCGACCAGGCGGCCGAGGCGCACCGGCTGATGGAATCCAGCACCCATATCGGCAAGATCATCCTCGAGACCGGGCAGGGCTGATGCTCACCGCCGCCGAGCGCGCGCGCTGGGAGCGGGACGGCTACCTCCACCTCGAGGGCTTCGTTCCCGAAGCCGACTGCACCGCCCTTCGCGCGCGCATGGCCGAGCTCCTCGACGCGTTCGATCCGACCGGACTCGCCACGGTCTTCTCCACCGACGACCAGCGCCACGCTCAGGACCGCTACTTCCTCGATTCCGGTGGCGAGGTGCGCTTCTTCTTCGAGGCGGAGGCCTTCGCCGCCGATGGCGGGCTCGCCGTCGAGAAGAGCCGGTCCATCAACAAGGTCGGCCACGCCTTGCACGACAAGGACCCCGTCTTCGCCGCCTTCTCCCGCCGCCCGGCACTCGCCGGGCTCGCAGCCGATCTGGGATTCCGGTCGCCGCTGCTGCTGCAGTCCATGTACATCTTCAAGCAGCCGCGCATCGGCGGCGAGGTGACCTCGCACCAGGACAGCACCTTCCTTCACACCGAGCCCGAGAGCTGTGTCGGCCTCTGGTTCGCCCTAGAGGACGCGACTGAGGAGAACGGCTGCCTCCTCGCCGAGCCCGGCGGTCATGCGCGACCGCTGGCCGCCCGCTTCCGGCGGGACGGCTACGCCACCCGGATGGAGACGCTGGACCCGACACCCCTGCCGACCGAGGGCCTCGTGCCGCTGCCCGCCCGCACCGGCGACCTCATCCTGCTGCACGGCCGCCTGCCGCATCGCAGCACCGCCAACCGCTCGGCTCGCTCGCGCCATGCCTACACGCTGCACCTGATCGACGGTGCCTGCCGCTACAGCCCCGACAACTGGTTGCAGCGCCGGGCGGACGACCCGCCCCGCGGCTTCGATGCGCCGGCTACTCCACCATCTCGATGACGCCGCAGGCGATCCGGTCGCCGGCATTGCCGCCCGGGTCGGTCTGGTAGTCGTCGGGGTCGGAATGAATCATGACGGCAGCGCCGTCGCCCGCCATCAGGGAATGCGCATCCGCCACCGGCCCGAGCGACAGCATGGGTACGAAGAACTCGACCGCGATCTCGCCGGTCTCGGGGACCAGGATGTTCGGCAGATCGCCGAGATGCGGGCCCATCTCGCTCAGCCAGCCATGCGAGCGGCCGGTCGGGTTGAGATGGCCGCCGGCCGACTCGAAGCCCGTCTCCGCATCGCATTCACCGACCTCGTGCAGATGAAAGCCGTGCGCGCCCGGCGTCAGCCCGGTCGCCGCCAGCGTCAGGATCAGGCCGCCGAAGCCGGCCGGCCGGAAAGTCGCCGTGCCGATCTCCGTGCCTTCGAGCGAGCGCAGCACCGCTCGCCCTTCCTCCGCCGCCAGCGGCGTGGCACCGGCGGCGAGCAGCAACGCCGCACCCGGCACGACCGATCGAAGCCTGCCCAAGTTCATCACTGCGTCTCCTCTCCCATCGATGGACTGTTCGGTCCCCGATGAACGCAGTCGCCCGGACGCGGGTTCCGCCGCGGCCTGCCGGCAGGCTAGAACTCGACCGCGGCGAACGGCGCCGCGTCCGGCGGGCCGTCGGCATAGCGCCAGAGGGCCGGCTCGGTCGCGACCGGCGGCAGGGCGATCAGGCTTGAGCTCACCGTGCCGTAGGGCCCGTCGGTATGGATGCACATGGCATCGCGCGGGTCGCCCGTCTCGCTCGCCGTGCTGGCGAGCAGGAGCTGCCAGTCCGACCAGTCGTCCTTCGCCGCATCGTGGTCCGGCTCGGGCGGCTGGGCCCGGCGGAAGAGCGGCAGATAGCGGCGGATGCGCGGCGAGTCGGCATCGTTGATCTCGCGCGAGGTCAGCATCACCACACCCTCGCCGAGGCTCACCGAGTTCACCATGCCGTCGCCCGCATGGCGGATCCAGAAGGCGTCGCTGCCATCGGCGACCAGGACGTTGAACGGCCGGTAGGCGTCGGGGTCGAGGTGGGCGAGGGCGCTCGCCGCGGCCTCGGCATCGGCATGGTCGAGCGCCTCCAGCACCAGCTCGCCCCGGCTCCGCCGGCCGTCCTCCGGGCCGAGCGTGCCATGCCGGTTGAGCACCGCGGCGACGACCCCGTGGTCGTTGACGCCGAGCCAACTGCCACCGCCCGAGACGTCGAGCCCGGCGGTCACCTCCGGGCGATCCGGCCAGTGCCGCGCCGGCGGCAGGGCGGTGCGGGTCGCCAGCTCGTCCCGGTTGGCCGCGAGGATCAGCGGCCAGCGCGGATGGGTGGGCCTTCTGAGAATGACCACGGAGCACATGCGGCAATCGTCCGGATGTTCAGGGCTGCGAGCGATGGCGGCGGGAGCCTCTGGCCCCTATATAACCCGGAGATCGACCAGGTTCAGCAAGGGAGACGCCGATGACGTTCGAGGATCGTGAGAAGAGCGAGGAAGCCAAGTACAAGCACGACCAGGAGCTGGCTTTCAAGGTCCGTAACCGGCGCAACAAGCTCTTCGGCTTGTGGGTCGCCGAGACGCATCTCGGCAAGACCGGCGATGACGCCATGAACTACGCCAAGGACGTGGTCATGGCGGATTTCGAGGAGCCGGGCGACGATGACATGTTCAAGAAGGTCAGGGACGACCTCAAGGCGGCGGGCATCGACCTCAGCGACCACCTGATGCACAAGCACCTCGCCGACTGCGAGGCGATTGCCAAGCAGCAGGTCATGAACGAATGACCGAGGTCCCACCGGCCGGCAAGGCGACCGACGGGGTCGGCGCCGGCGCGACCGGGCAGCCACGCACGCGGCAGACGCCGGCCGCACCCGCGGCGGGCGCAACTGTGGCACCGAAACAGCCGTCCGGCGAGAAGGGCGGCCCCAAAGGCCCCGAGCCGACACGCTATGGGGATTGGGAAAAAGGTGGCCGCTGCTTCGACTTCTAAGCCCGCATCGGCGACGTCCACCAACGTCCCGCCGCTGGCCGTGGCGCTCATCATCGCGATCTCGCTGCTCTGGGGCCTGAACTGGCCGGCCATGAAGATCGTGGTGGGCGAGATGTCGCCCTGGACCTTCCGCGCGATCTGCGTGGCGATCGCCGGGCTCAGCCTCCTCGCTCTCGGCCGGCTGAGCGGCGAGGTCGTCATGCCGCCCAGGCGGACCTGGCTGCCGCTGGCGCTCCTCGCCCTCGTCAGCGTCAGCTTCTGGCACATGCTGACCGCCTTCGCGCTCACCACCATCGGCGGGGGGCGCGCCTCGATCCTCGCCTTCACCATGCCGCTCTGGGCGACGCTGCTCAGCGTGCCGATCCTGCACGAGCGGCTCGGCCTGCGGCAGGTCCTGGCCCTCATGCTCGGCCTCGCCGGCATCGCCCTCCTGCTTCTGCCCGAGCTCGGCCGCGAGGGCGTGGTGCCGTTCGGCTACATCCTGATGATCGCCGCCGCCTTCTGCTGGGGGGCCGGCACGGTCGGCCAGAAGCTCTGCCGCTGGGAGATCGGCGTTCTCTCGCTCAGCGGCTGGCTGCAGCTCGTGGGCGGCGTGCCGATCATCGCCGTCTGGCTCGTGCTGGAGCCCTCCCCGGACTTCTCGCGCGTCACGCCTTTCGGCCTCGCGGCCCTGGCCTACGTCGTGTTCGTCGCCCTCGTCTTCTGCTTCTCCTCCTATATCCGGCTGGTCTCGCTCCTGCCCGCCAACATCGCGGCAATCAGCACGCTGGCCATTCCTGTGGTGGGCCTGTGGAGCTCGGCCCTGCTGCTCGGCGAGCCGGTCGGCATCGCCGATGCGCTGGCGCTGGTCCTCGTCGTCTCCGCACTCGCCCTCGTGCTCCTGCGCCGGCCGGCGCCCGGTGGCGGCGCTTTGCCTCGCCCGGTCAAGCGGATATAAGCACTGCCACGATCACCCGATCAGACGGAACACAATATGGCTGAGACCCTGACCACGCGGCGGACCGACGATCGCCAGCGCGCGCTCGATGCGGCGATCGCGCAGATCGAGCGCTCGTTCGGCAAGGGCTCGCTGATGCGCCTCGGCAAGGCCGAGCAGATGGCCGACATCGAGACCATCTCCACGGGCTCGCTCGGCCTCGACATAGCACTTGGCGTCGGCGGCCTGCCGCGCGGCCGCGTCATCGAGATCTACGGGCCCGAGAGCTCGGGCAAGACGACGCTGACGCTGCACGTCATCGCCTCGGCCCAGGCCGCCGGCGGCACCTGCGCCTTCATCGATGCCGAGCATGCGCTGGACCCGGGCTACGCACGCAAGCTCGGCGTCAGTCTCGACGAGCTGCTCATCAGCCAGCCCGACACCGGCGAGCAGGCGCTCGAGATCGCCGACACCCTGGTGCGCTCCGGCGCCCTCGACGTGATCGTCGTCGACAGCGTCGCGGCACTCGTGCCGAAGGCCGAGCTCGAGGGCGAGATGGGCGACAGCCATGTCGGCCTGCAGGCCCGGCTGATGAGCCAGGCGCTCAGGAAGCTCACGGCCTCGATCAACCGCTCCAAGACCATGGTGATCTTCACCAACCAGATCCGCTCGAAGATCGGCGTCATGTTCGGCAGCCCCGAGACCACGACCGGCGGCAACGCGCTCAAGTTCTACGCCTCGGTCCGCCTCGACATCCGCCGCATCGGCCAGGTCAAGGAGAAGGACGAGACCGTCGGCAACCAGACCCGCGTCAAGGTGGTCAAGAACAAGGTGGCGCCGCCGTTCCGCGTCGTCGAGTTCGACATCATGTACGGCGAGGGCATCTCCAAGACCGGCGAGCTCATCGACCTCGGCATCAAGGCCGGCGTCGTCGAGAAGTCCGGCTCCTGGTTCTCCTACGGCAGCCAGCGCATCGGCCAGGGCCGCGAGAACGCCAAGTCGTTCCTCAAGGCGAACGAGGCGATCGCCGACGAGATCGAGACGACGATCCGCAGCCAGGCCGGCATCGGCGGCGCCGGCGGCGGCATCGACCTGCTCGACGAGGAACCCGTCCTCGACGAGTAGCCGGCCCGCCTGACGCCCGACGACCGGCGGCGCCCACGCGGCGCCGCCTTCGAGTTATCCGACCTCATCCCTGCTGCAAGCGCCCGAGTCCCCATGCCATCCGTCAACGAGATCCGTCAGGCCTTCCTCGACTACTTCGGTGCCGCCGGCCACGAGGTCGTGCCGTCCAGCCCGCTCGTGCCGCACAACGACCCGAGCCTGCTCTTCACCAATGCCGGCATGGTGCAGTTCAAGAACCTCTTCACCGGCATCGAGAAGCGCGACTACGACCGCGCCGTCACCTCGCAGAAATGCGTGCGCGCCGGCGGCAAGCACAACGACCTCGACAATGTCGGCTACACTGCCCGGCACCACACCTTCTTCGAGATGCTCGGCAACTTCTCGTTCGGCGACTACTTCAAGGAGCGGGCGATCGAGCTCGCCTGGAACCTGATCACGAAGGAGTTCGGCCTGCCGGCCGACCGGCTGCTCGCCACCGTCTACGCCGAGGACGACGAGGCCTTCGCCCTCTGGAAGAAGATCGCGGGCCTGCCCGAGGAGCGCATCATCCGCATCGCCACCTCGGACAATTTCTGGGCGATGGGCGACACCGGCCCCTGCGGCCCCTGCTCCGAGATCTTCTACGACCACGGCCCGGAGATCGCCGGCGGCCCGCCCGGCAGCCCGGACGAGGACGGCGACCGCTTCATCGAGATCTGGAACCTGGTCTTCATGCAGTTCGAGCAGGTCGACAAGGCGACCCGCGTCGACCTGCCCCGCCCCTCGATCGACACCGGCATGGGCCTCGAGCGCATCGCCGCCGTCCTCCAGGGCAAGCACGACAACTACGACATCGACCTCTTCCAGAAGCTCATCGCCCACAGCGTCGAGCTCACCGGCACCCCCGCCACCGGCCCCACGGCCCCCTCGCACAAGGTCATCGCCGACCACCTCCGCGCCAGCTCCTTCCTCATCGCCGACGGCGTCACCCCCGACAATGACGGGCGCGGCTACGTGCTCCGCCGGATCATGCGCCGCGGCATGCGGCACGCCCACCTGCTCGGTGCCACCGAGCCTCTCATGCATCGCCTCGCCCCTGTGCTGGTCGAGGAGATGGGCCGCGCCTTCCCCGAGCTCGCGCGCGCCGAGGCCTCGATCGTCGAGTGGCTGAAGCTCGAGGAGACCAACTTCCGCCGCACCCTCGAGCGCGGGCTCCGCCTGCTCGACGAGGCGACCGCCGACCTGCCCGAGGGCCAGGCCCTCGCCGGCGAGACCGCCTTCAAGCTCTACGACACTTACGGCTTCCCGCTCGACCTCACCGAGGACGCGCTCCGGACCACCGGCCGCAGCGTCGACCACGCGGGCTTCGAGGCCGCCATGGAGCGCCAGCGCGCCGACGCCAGGCGGCACTGGAAGGGCTCCGGTGCCGAGGCCGTGGCCCCCGTCTGGTTCGAGCTCAGGGAGACCCACGGCAAGACCGAGTTCCTCGGCTACGCCACGACGAAGGCCGACGCCCGCGTCCTGGCGCTGGTCGTCGACGGCAGCCCGGTCGAATCCGTGGAAGCCGGCGAGTCCGGCCCCGAGGTCGAGATCGTCACCAACCAGACCCCCTTCTACGGCGAATCCGGCGGCCAGCTCGGCGACACGGGCTGGATCCTCGGCGACGGCCTCGAGGTGGTGGTCAGCGACACCACCAAGCGGCTCGGCGACTTGTGGGTCCATCATGCAAAGCTGACCAAGGGCCGCCTCGCCGTCGGCGACAGCGTCCAGCTCCAGGTCGATGCCGACCGCCGTGACCGCCTGCGCCGGGCGCACTCCGCCACCCACCTGCTGCACGCCGCACTCCGCCACCGCCTCGGCGATCACGTGGCGCAGAAGGGCTCGCTCGTCGCCCCCGACCGGCTCCGCTTCGACTTCAGCCAGCCCCGCGCCATGACGCCCGACGACATCCGCGCCGTCGAGCGCGAGGTCAACGCCTATGTCCAGCAGAACGCCCCGGTCGAGGTCCGCGTCATGGCCCGCGACGAGGCCATCGCCGGCGGGGCCATGGCGCTCTTCGGCGAGAAATACGGCGACGAGGTCCGCGTCGTCACCATGGGCCGGGAGCCCGACGGCGACACCTACTCGATGGAGCTCTGCGGCGGCACCCACGTCGCCCGCACCGGCGACATCGCCCTCACGAAGCTCGTCACCGAAGGTGCCGTCGCCGCCGGCGTGCGCCGCGTCGAGGCGCTGACCGGGGCCGCTGCCCTCGCCCATATCGAGACCGAGGAGGGCTGGCTCGCCGAGGCGGCCGAGGCCCTCAAGGTCCAGCCCGCCGGCCTGCCCGACCGGGTGCGCGACCTCGTGGCCGAAAGGCGCCGGCTCGAGCAGGAGCTGGCCGAGCTCCGCCGCAGGCTCGCCACCGGGGCGAGCGACGCCGAGCCGGCCCGCGAGATCGCCGGCATCGCCTTCACCGCCCGCGCCCTCGACGGCGTGCCGGCGAAGGAGCTGCGCACCGCCGCCGACAAGCTGAAGCAGGACATGGCGAGCGGCGTCGTGGCGCTGGTCGCCGTGAACGACGGCAAGGCCGCCGTGGTGGTCAGCGTCAGCGACGACCTCACCGGCCGCATCGACGCGGTCGAGCTCGTCCGCCAGGGTGTCGCCGCCGTCGGCGGCAAGGGCGGCGGCGGCCGCGCCGACTTCGCCCAGGGCGGCGGCCCCGACGGTGCCGAGGCGCCGGCAGCGCTCGCCGCCATCGAGCGGCGCCTCGCCGAGCTCGCGGCCGGCTGAGCCCGCGGCGTCCAACAATAAGATGAGAAGCGGCTAGCGACGATCATGCTCCACTCGGTCGTCGACTGGCAGCGCTGGCTGCTCGAGCCCTGGCTCACTGGCCTCCGCCTCGGCGCCGGGCAGCCACTCTGGCAGCGCCTGCTCATGGCCCAGCACGTGCTCGCCGAGCGCACCATGGCGGCGAGCGAGGCCAGCGCGGAGGGCATCGAGACGGCCGTCGCCCGCGACCATCCGGGCGTCTCCAGTGCCCGCACCATCGAGGCCGGCCCGTTCTCGCGCCTCGTCCGCTTCCGTGCCGGTGGCAGCGGCCCGCCGAGCCTCCTCGTCGCCCCGCATTCGGGCTATGCCGGCGCCGTCCTGAGCGAGCTCGCGGCCAGCCTCCTGCAGCACGGCGACGTCTACTTCCTCGACTGGCTCGATGCCCGCCTCGTGCCGAAAAGCCACGGCCGCTTCGGCCTCGACGAGCAGCTCGCCCTCGTCGTCCAGGCCCTCGCCCGGATCGGCCGGCCGGCGAACCTCGTCGGCGTCTCCCAGTCCGGCCCCGTGACGCTGGCCGCCGCAGCACTCGCCACCAGCGCTGTGGAGACCCTTCCCCGGCCGCGCTCGCTCGTGCTCCTCGGCGCCCCGGTCGGGCCGGCCGAGCGCCGCGCCGCCATCGACTGGCTCGCGGCCGGGCTCGACCAGGGGATCGTCGACACCTGCCTCATCTCGGTCGTGCCCGAGCGCTACCCGGGGGCCGGCCGTCGGGTCTATCCCGGCCTCCTCCAGCTCATGGCCGTGCTGCTCGCCAACCCCAACGCCTATTTCGGCACCCAGGCCGGCCTCTGGCTCGAGCTGCTCGCCGGCGAGCCCGGCACCTACGACCGGCTGCACGCCGACCTGCACCGCCTGCTCGACGTGCCGGCCGAGCTCTATGTCGAAAGCGTCGACAATCTCGTCCGCCGCTCGCCGCTGACCGACAACGGCCTCACCCTCGGCAGCCACGCCATCCCGACCGGGGACCTCGCCGACCTGCCGGTCCTGACCGTCGAGGCCGCCAATGACGAGCTCGTCGGCATGGGCGCCACCCACGCCGTGCAGGCCCTGGCCGGCCCCGGCTCGGCGGCGCTCACCGTGCCCGACGCCGCCCACCACGCCCTTTTCCTCGGCCCGCTCTTCGCCGGCGCCGTCGCGCCCCGGCTGCACGGCTTCCTGCAGCAGCGGGGCTGAGCCCCGTCAGCCCTCGGCCGGCGTCACCAGCTCCAGCGTCGCATGCCGGAGGTCGATGACCACCTTGCCGGCCTCGTCGAAATCCACCGTCACCTTGCTGCCGATGGCCGACTGCACCCGGCCGAGCCCCCAGTCCGGCTTCGTCCGCAGCCGAACCACCGCACCCGGCGTGAAGTCCAGATTCATCGGCTCACCCATCCCTGCCGGAACATCCCGGCGATCCGGGTACTATCCGCCGCCACCCGCACCGGATCAAGACCGGCCCCCGGCCGACTTGACCATTCCCCGCCCCGGTGCGACAGCCATCGGCCATGCCACAGCTGACCATACCCGGTACGGGCGCCACCCACGCCATCGAAGCCTGCGTCTTCGACGCCTACGGCACCCTCCTCGACGTCCACTCCGCCCTGGCCTCGGTGCTGCAGGCGAGGGCAGGGAACGCCGGTCCGACGATCGACGCGGAAAAGGCCAAAAACCTCTCCAACCTCTGGCGCGACAAGCAGCTCGCCTATAGCTGGCTCCGCTCGCTCATGCGTCACCATGCCGACTTCGCCAGCGTCACCGCCGACGCCCTCGATTTCGCGCTTGCATCGCACGGCCTCGACGGTGACCCGACGCTCCGCGCCGACCTCCTCGCCGCCTACGACCGGCTCGCCCCCTATCCCGAGGTGCCGGGCGTGCTCGCCCGCCTCGCCCGGGCCGGCCTGCCCCTCGCCGTCCTCTCCAACGGCACCCCCGCCATGCTGGAAGCCGGCCTCGCCCATGCCGGCATCGCCGGCGCCTTCAAGGCCGTCCTCTCCGTCGAGGAAATCGGCGTCTTCAAGCCCACGCCCGAAGTCTACAGCCTCGCCACCCGCCGCCTCGGCCTGGCGGCACCAAAGATCCTCTTCCTCTCCTCGAACGGCTGGGACGTGCACGGTGCCGCCGCCTTCGGCTTCACCACCATTCACGTCAACCGCCAGGCCGCGCCGGTCGAGCGCCTCCCCGGCCGCCCCGTCCACCGCCTCGCCGACCTCGCCCCGCTCCCCGGCCTCCTCGGCCTCAACGACTCCTGAGCCCCGCCCGCATGACCGTCACCTACGCCGACATCCAGGCCGCCGCCGAAAGGCTCGCCGGCCACGCCCGGCGCACGCCGCTCCTCTTCAGCGAGGCCCTTGACGAGGCCGTCGGCGGCCGGCTCCTGATCAAGCCCGAGTCCTTGCAGCGCACCGGCTCCTTCAAGTTCCGCGGCGCCTGCAACACCATCGCCCAGCTCCCGCCCGGCCCCGTCGTCGCCTGCTCCTCCGGCAACCACGCCCAGGGCGT
>CAZGUW010000013.1:22547-34039 GCA_964528705.1 uncultured Geminicoccaceae bacterium | reverse complement strand
CACCCTGGCGCGCCAGGCGCGACGCCCGCTCAGTCGCGGGCAGGGCGCGCCAGGCTTCGTGGAAGGCGCAGACCGTCGCCGGCCCGTAGACCTCGGTGAGGCCATAGACATGGGTCACCTCGATGCCGAGCGCCTCCATCTTTTCCAGCACGGCGGCCGGCGGCGCGCTGGCGGCGGTCATCATCCGCACCTGCTGCCCGAACGGCTGGCGTGCGGCCGCCGGCGCATTGACCAGCATGCCCATGATGATCGGGGCGCCGCAAAGATGGGTGACCCCCTCGTTCGCCAGTGCGTTGAAAATGGCGCCGGCCTCGACGCGTCGCAGGCAGACATGCGTCCCGGCCTGCAGGACGTTGGTCCAAGGAAAGCACCAGCCGTTGCAGTGGAACATCGGCAGGGTCCAGAGATAGACCGGATGATGGCCCATGCCCCAAACCAGGATGTTGCCGACCGCATTCAGGTGAGCGCCCCGGTGATGGTAGACGACCCCCTTCGGGTTGCCGGTCGTGCCCGACGTGTAGTTGAGCGCGATCGCCTGCCATTCGTCCGCGGGCAGATAGGGCACGAACGCCGGATCGGCGCCGGCCAGGAGCTCCTCGTAAGCCAGTGGGCCGAGGCGCTCATGCGGGCCCGCAAATTCGTCATCGAGAATGTCGACGACCTGGATCGACCGGTTCACTTGCGCGAGCGCGTCGCGCAGCACAGGGGCGAACTCGCTGTCGGCGAGCAGGACGGTCGTCTCGCCGTGCTCAAGAATGTAGGCGATGGACGCGGCATCGAGGCGGTAGTTCAGGGCATTCAGCACGGCACCCGCCATCGGCACGCCGTAATGCGCTTCGAGCAGAGGCGGAATGTTGGGCGCCATGATCGCCACGGTATCGCCCGGCTTCACGCCGAGGCCAGCGAGCCCGGCGGCGAGCCGGCGGCAGCGGTCGCTCAATTCGGCATAGGTGAAGCGTTTCGGGCCATGCACAACCGCGACATGCTCGGGATAGACGCTGGCCGTTCGCTCGAGGAAGGTGAGAGGTGTGAGCGGCGCATGATTGGCGGCCGTGCGTTCGAGATCCCGCTCGAAAGGTGAGGTCGGCGGATGCGCGCCGGTGCGAAACCGCGCTTGCGTCAATTCGGGCCTCCCGATTGCAGCTTCGGCCCTGCCGCCGCCACCTTGCCACCGCCGTCGCGGTAAAGGACGGCACGGGTCGTTGGCGGATGGGTCTGCAATGCGTCGCGACTTCCGTCAAGCGCAGACACCATCATTCATGCGGGACAGGCGTGCCCGCGGAATGTGGAAGAGCGTGCCCGGCGGCGGTCAGTCGCCGGGAATGGCCCCCTGAGCCGGTGCATGAAGACTGGCGGGGGGCGGTGGCGTGACAGGTGCTATGGCCCCGATGCTTCAGGCCGTGGCGATTTCGCGGGCGTCCTCGACCATCACCCGATTGCGACCGGCACGCTTTGCCGAGTAGAGGGCCTGATCCGCGCGCTGGAAGCAGGTCTCGATGGACTCGCCCGAGCGATAGAGGGAAACGCCGATCGACAGGGTCACCTTGCCGAGCTCCTGCCCGCGATTGCGCATCACGAGACGGCTCTTGGCGATCTCGGCGCGGAGATGGTCGGCAAGCTCCGCCGCGTCGGGCAGCCTCGTGCGTGGCAGGAGCACGGCGAACTCCTCGCCGCCGTAGCGGGCCACCGTGTCGCGTCCCTTCACCGACCGCTTCAGCCGGTTGGCTACCAGCTTTAAGACGACATCCCCGATCTGGTGGCCGTGGGTATCGTTGAAGGCCTTGAAGTGGTCGATGTCGGCGATGAGCAGGGCCAACGGCTCGCCCGAGGCGGCGGCCTCCTGCGCCTCGCGGCCGAATGTCTCGTCGAAGAGCTTGCGATTGCCGATGCCGGTCAGCGGATCCGTGCTCGCCGCCCGCCGCGCGTTCGCCAGATCGCCTTTCAGATTCTCGATCTCGTGACTGCTCTGGTTGAGCTCGTCCTGCAGGCTGCGGACGCGATCGCTCATCAACTCGGTCTGCTGCTCGAGCTCGCGGACCATGGCAAAGAGCTCGCCCTGATCGATGGGGCCGCTGAGACCGCTGCCGAATGTGGAGAGCCGCTCGCTGTAGTCGCGGGTGTGGGAGCTGGCGACGCCGAGACGGCGGCTGACCTCGTCCACGAGCTCGCCGACCCGCTCGCCGACCGCATGTACTTCGCTCAGGTGGTCCGACGGTGCGCAGAACGAGCGATGGAGCGTAGCCGCCTCGTCGGCGGTGAGGCCGGCCTGGCGCTCCTCGAACTGCCGGATTGCCTGGCTCAGCGCCGGATGGCTGCCCGCATGATGCCTGTACCAGAGGGTGAAGTTCTCCGGCGTTGGCGGGAGGGCCAGAGATTCGATGGTCGCCAGCGCCTGCTCGGCGAAACGACTGCTAGCCTGCCGCTCCTCGGCATCCCGCATCTCAAGGCTCCTGGCCGGTCTCGATCTCGATTCCGCCCGATTCTCCCACGCGGAAATGTCAAAAGGGTTAACAACGTCGAATGACGGGTACGGCCGGTGCGGCCGATAGGCGTGTTCCGTCTGCTGAGCTGCGTGATAGAAGGTCCGCGCTATCACGGCCGCGTGGCAGCGACGGCACATGCGGGAGAACTTCGTGCTATCAGGTCTACTCAAGGATCTCGTTCCGGTCGTCCTCGCCGGTGGTTCGGGAACCCGGCTATGGCCGGTGAGCCGCGCCGCCTTCCCCAAGCATCTGGTCGAGCTGACAGGCGAGAGCTCGCTGCTCCAGGCGACGGCGTCGCGCCTGGTGGCGCTGGCATCGCCGGACCGCTTCCTGACTGTCGCGGCAGCCGGGCAGGCGATCCTCGTTCGTCGCCAGCTCGCCCAGGTCGACCCCGTGCTCGCCACCCATCTCCTGCTGGAGCCGGCACCCCGCAATACCGCGGCGGCGGTGACGCTGGCGGCGCTTTACGCGCGCGACGTCTGGGGAGGCGAAGCACTCCTCTGGGTCTGTCCGTCCGATCACCTGATTGCGGACCCCGAACCACTTCGGGCCGCCGTCGTCGCGGGCGCCGCCGCAGCCCGGGCCGGCCACCTCGTCACGTTCGGCATCGAGCCGACACGGCCGGAAACGGGTTTCGGCTATATCGCCCAGGGCGAGCCGCTGGACCATGCGGGCGTGCGGGCCGTCAAGCGCTTCGTCGAGAAGCCGGAACGGTCGGTCGCCGAAGCCATGCTGGCGGCCGGCGACCACTTCTGGAACAGTGGCATGTTCCTCATGCAGGCCTCGACCATTCTGGAGGAACTCAAGGCGCATGCACCCGACATTCTGGCTGCAACTCAGGATGCCATGCGCTCTGCGGGCGCCAACACCAGCACGATCGACCCAGAGCGGTTCGGTCGCGTGCCATCACTGCCGATCGACAAGGCGGTGATGGAGCGTTCGAGCCGTGTCGCCGTCGTACCCTGCGATCCTGGCTGGTCGGATGTCGGCTCGTGGCAGGCGATCTGGGAGATCATGCCGAAGGACCCGGCCGGCAATGCCTTGCGTGGTGACGTGGTCGTGGCCGATGGCCGGGACAACCTGATCCGGGCCGAGCATCGCCTGGTGACGGTGGCCGGCGTCGACGATCTCGCGGTGATCGAGACCGCCGACGCCGTCATGGTGGCGCCCAAGTCCGACGCCAATGCTGTCAAGGCGCTCGTCGCCCGGCTGGTCGAGGCTGGCCGGCCCGAAGCCCTGGTCCATGCGCGCGAGGTGCGTCCCTGGGGCGCCTTCACCGTCCTTGCGGCGGGGCCGGGCTATATGGTCCGGGAGGTCGAGATCGACCCGGGCGCGGCGCTCAATCGGCAGCGCCACGCCGGACGTGACGAGCACTGGACCGTGGTGGAGGGTGAGCTCGCGCTGGAGGCAGATGGCAAGATCACCCGCCATGCCGTGGGAGCGTCAGTCAGTGCCGCTCGCGACCAGGTCCATCGGCTCAGCAACAGCGCCAGCCAACCGCTCCGCTTGATCGAGGTGCGCATCGGCAGCGACCTCGAAGACGTTTCGCTGGAGAGGCTGGCCGGCTGAGCGGGAGGGCCGCGCGAGGCCGGCTGCTCAGACGGCGCGCACCTTCACGTAGCTGCCAGGCGCATCCTCGAGCGCGGGCAGTCCGCCCTCGCCGGGCACCCGCGCCGGCACACGCGCACCGGGCCCCGACTTGCTCGCATTCCAGGCCGCCCAGTCCTCCCACCACGAACCCTCATGGTGCTCGGCTCCCGCCAGCCAGTCCTCTGGCGCCGGCGGCAGCTCGTCATTCAGCCAGAAGCCGTACTTGCCCGAACTCGGCGGATTGATGACGCCCGCGATGTGGCCGGAGCCGGCCAGCACGAACTTCTTCTGGCCCTTGAAGATCTGCGTCGACTGGTAGGTGCTCTTCCAGGGGGCGATGTGATCCTCACGGGTCGATACCCAGTAGACCGGCAGGCGAATGCGTCGCAGGTCGATCGGCACGCCACCGAGCTCGATGCCACCCGGTTCGACCAGCAGGTTCTCGTGGTAGAAGCGGCGCAGGTAGAAATTGTGCATCGCCGCCGGCATGCGGGTGCTGTCGCTATTCCAGTACAGCAGATCGAACGGGAACGGCTCCTTGCCGAGCAGGTAGTTGTTGACCACGAACGACCAGATCAGGTCGTTGGCACGCAGCATGTTGAACGTCTGCGCCATTTCGGCACCGTCGAGATAGCCGCGCTTGGCCATCTTGTCCTCGATGGCCGCCAGCTGCTCCTCGTCGATGAAGACGCCGAGCTCGCCCGGGTCGGCGAAGTCGAGAAGCGCGGTGAAGAGAGTCAGGGCCTTGATGCGATTGTCTTTCTTCGCCGCAAGGTAGGACTGGGTCGCGGCCATCAGCGTGCCACCGAGGCAATAGCCGATGGCCGTCACCTCGCGCTCGCCGGTAGCCTGCTCGATCGCGTCGAGCGCCGCGAGCGGACCCTCCAGCATGTAGCTCTCGAAGGTCTTGTGGCTCAGCTCCTCGTCCGGGTTGACCCAGGAGAGGACGAACACGGTGAAACCCTGCTCGACCGCGAAGCGGATGAAGCTGTTCTTTGGCTGCAGATCGAGGATGTAGAACTTGTTGATCCAGGGCGGCACGATCATCAGCGGCCGTTTGTGCACCGTCTCGGTCGTCGGCGAATACTGCAGGAGCTGCATCAGCTCGTTCTGGTAGACCACCTTGCCCGGCGTGGTCGCGATGTTCCGGCCGACCTCGAAGGCATCGAGATCGGTCATCCGGATCGAGAGCCGGCCTTTGCCGCGCTCGAGATCCTCGAGCATGTGCTTGAGACCGCGCAGCAGGTTCTCGCCGCGACTGTCGATGGTCGCGCGCAGCACCTCCGGGTTGGTCATGACGAAGTTCGATGGTGCCAGGGCGTCGACGAACTGCCGCGTGTAGAACTCGACCTTCTGCTGTTCCTTCGGATCCATGCCGCGATCCTCCCCGGCGGCCTCCAGGATGAAGCGCGAGCTCAGCAGGTAGGACTGCTTGATGTAGTCGAAGAGGATGTTGTCGTTCCACGCGGCATCGCGGAATCGCCGGTCACCCTTCTCTGGCGCGATCACTGGGTCGCTCTCGTGGCCGAGCATCCGCTGCGCCGTGGTCTGCCAGAGCCGCATGTAGTCCTGCCAGAGCCCGAACTGCGCCTCCATGAGTGCATGCGGGCTCGACATCATCCGCTGCGTCAGTTCGAGAAAGGTCTGGCCGAGATTAAGCGGCGTCGCACCGGGCCCGCCCGAGATCTCCTGGCGCTGCAGGAACTCCTCGACGATGGCGCGGCTGCGGCCGGCGATCTCGCCCATGATCTGGGCGATCTCCTCCGGGTTTGCGCCGGCCTCGTTCATCTGGGCTTCGGCTGCTGCTTGCTTCGCCATTCGATCTTACCCTACCTTGCTTTGCCCGCCGGTCCGGCGTCCGATTGAGGTCGAAATGGTGCATTGGCCGGCCGCCTGCCGCCCACATCGGCAGGACCGATGGGGTCCGGTCTAGCTGAAGCAGGGCCTTGCGCCAACTCCGGCGGTCGCGACAAATGACGCCGCTGCGGGAAGGCACTCGCGGGCCAGTGACTGGCACCAGTGGAGCTCGAATGACGGTACGACGGCGAGATCGGCTCGGCATGGGACCGAAAGGCGGTATCTTCGCGGTTCGGGCGATCGGACTGTTCGGGCTTGTCATCCTGGGGGGGTGCGGCGAGCTTCTCGATTCGGTGCCGCCCAGGCCGACGGCGATCGACGACCCGGTGGTCGCCGAGACGCCCTATCCCCGGATTTCGGAAGTACCGGCGCGACCGCGGCTCACCTACAATCTTGAGCAGCGGCGGGCGATCGCCGAGGGTCTCGTCGCCGATCGCGACAATGCCCGCCACCGGGGCAATGAGCTGCGCCAGGAAGCCGACCAGGAACCGTTGCCGCCCGCCCCCCCGCTGCCGCCAAGGCCTCCGGCGAAGGTTGAGCCACCGCCCGATCCGGCGGCCGACCTCGCCATCGCCTATGTCGAGGACTCACTGGCCCGGGACGCCGACGACGGGTCGCTTGGTGACTTTCTCGACGCGCTGGAGCGTCTGCCGCCCGGGATCGATGCCGCGGCAGCCCAGGCCGGCACCGCCGCGCCGCCACCCGCGGAGGACACGCCGAATGCGAACGGCCTGCCACTGAGCGTCATCTTCCGCTACGACTCGGCCGAACTCGATCCGGACCAGGAGGATCGCCTGCGTGCGACCGGTGCGCTGCTGGGTGGTCCGATGGGGCCCGTCGTCGTCAGCGCCAGCGGTGGTCGAGCTGGATCGGCGGGGCTGGCCATGGAACGCGCGCAGCGAGTTGCCACGATCCTCATCGACGGTGGACTCGATGAAGCGAATCTCTCGATCGAGATACACGGCGAGATGGGTGGCGATGGCGACGAGGTGATCGTATACCAACCCGACGGCGGCTCCGGGTGACCGGGGCGGCCACCGCCGGATCACTCCGTACCTGACCCAGAGCCGATCGATGACCGTCGAACCCGAATTTCACCGCATCCGCCGACTGCCGCCCTACGTCTTCGCGGAGGTCAACGCCATGAAGGCGGCGGCCCGCGGGCGGGGCCGCGACATCATCGACCTCGGCATGGGCAACCCCGACCAGCCGACGCCGGCCCATATCGTGGAGAAGCTGGTCGAGACGGTCAGGAACGGCCGCACCCACCGCTACTCGACCAGCCGCGGCATCACCGGGCTGCGCCGGGCGCTGGCGCGCTACTATGACCGCCGCTTCGGCGTCGGGCTGGACCCGGAGAGTGAGGTCTGCGTCACCCTCGGCTCGAAGGAAGGGCTCGCCAACCTCGCCCAGGCGATCACCGCACCCGGCGACACCATCCTGACGCCCAACCCGAGCTACCCGATCCACCCTTACGGGTTCATCATCGCCGGCGCCGCCATCCGGCATGTGGAGCTGGCGCCCGGGCGCGACCTGATCCGCGACCTGGCGCGCTCGGCCGAGCACTCGGTGCCGCCGCCCTCGGTCATGATTCTCAATTTCCCATCCAATCCGACGGCGCTGCAGGTCGATCTCGACTTCTATCGGGAAGCGGTGGCCTTGGCCAAGGCGCGGGGCATGTTCATCCTCTCGGACATTGCCTACGCGGAGATCTATTTTGACCGGCCGCCGCCGTCGATCCTCGAGGTCGAGGGGGCATTCGACGTTGCCGTCGAGTTCTCGAGCCTGTCGAAGACCTACTCCATGCCGGGCTGGCGGATCGGCTTCGCCGCCGGCAATCGTCGCCTCATCCAGGCGCTGACGCGGATCAAGTCCTATCTCGACTACGGTGCCTTCACGCCGATCCAGGTGGCGGCGACGGCGGCATTGAACGGGCCGCAGGACTGTGTCGAAGCGGCGCGCACCCTCTACCGGGAGCGCCGTGACGTGCTGGTCGACGGGCTGGCGAAAGCGGGCTGGGCAGTGCCGAAGCCGACTGCCTCCATGTTCTGCTGGGCGCCGCTTCCCGAGAGCTGCCGCGAGATGGGCTCGCTCGCTTTCGCCAAGCTCCTGCTCGAGGAGGCGGATGTCGCCGTCTCCCCGGGCATCGGCTTCGGCGAGTATGGCGATGGTCACGTGCGCATGGCGCTGGTCGAGAACAAGCACCGGTTGCGCCAGGCAGTGCGCAACATCCGGGCGTTTCTCGCGGGGCGCGGGATTGGCGCCGCGACGCCTGTGCCGGAAGCGGTGATGGAGGCTGCATCTTGAGTGAATCCGCGCCGCTGCGCGTTGCCATCGCCGGGCTCGGCACGGTGGGCGCTGGTACTGTTGCGTTGCTCGCGAGTGATCCGGCGCGCCTCGCGCTGCGCGCCGGGCGGCCGATCGAGGTGCGGGCGGTCTCCGCTCGCGACCGTCACCGCGACCGCGGGGTGTCGCTCGATGGCTGCCGCTGGGTGGACGACGCGCGCGAGCTGGCGCAGGCCGATGATGTGGACGTGGTGGTCGAGCTGATCGGCGGCTCCGATGGCATCGCCCTCGACCTCACCACCGCCGCTCTCCGACGAGGCAAGGCCGTGGTGACCGCGAACAAGGCGATGCTCGCCTGGCATGGTGCCGAGCTCGCGAAGCTGGCTGACGAGGCCGGGGTGCCGCTCGCCTTCGAGGCGGCAGTCGCCGGCGGCATTCCGATCGTCAAGAGCCTGCGCGAGGGGCTGAGCGGCGATGCGGTCCAGCGGGTGTTCGGCATCCTCAATGGCACCTGTAATTATATCCTGACGGTGATGCGCGAGACCGGGCGCGACTTCGCGGACGTGCTCGAGGAAGCGCAGAAGCTGGGCTACGCCGAGGCCGATCCGAGCTTCGACGTCGACGGCATCGACGCGGCCCACAAGCTCGCACTGCTCGCCGCCATCGCCTTCGGTGGCAGGCCGCGCTTCGATGCCATCCACATTGAGGGCATTCGCCATGTCAGCGCGCTCGACATCGAGTTCGCCGACGAGCTCGGCTACCGGATCAAGCTCCTGGGCGTTGCCCGACTGACGTCAGCGGGCCTCGAGCAGCGGCTCCATCCGGCGATGGTCAGGCAGGATTCGCCGATCGCGCAGGTGGACGGCGTGTTCAACGCCGTCGGCGTGCTCGCCGATCCGGTCGGCCTCGTCATGCACGAGGGCAGGGGCGCTGGTGGTGGTCCTACCGCCTCGGCGGTCGTGGCCGATCTTGTCGACATAGCGAGGGGCATTCGCCTGCCGACCTTCGGTGTGCCGAGTCGGGCGCTCATGGACCAGTCGATAGCGCCCATGGCGGCGCACGAGGGCTGCTACTACATCCGCATGATGGTTCTCGATCAGCCGGGCGTGCTCGCTGACGTTGCCGCGATCCTGCGCGATCAGCACGTGTCGATCGAGGCGTTGATCCAGCGTGCGCGCAACCCCAATCAGCCGGTGCCGATCGTGCTGACCAGCCACTCAACGACCGAAGCGGCGATGACCGCCGCCCTCAAGGCGATCGAAGCGCTGCCCACCGTCATCGAGTCGCCCCGGATGATCCGTATCGAGCCGAACTGAGCCCGGCCGCAGCTTGCCGCACGGGTTTCGAACGAGGAACGAGATGAGCGAATACCAGAGCGAAGACCGCAACCTGGCCCTGGACTCCGTCCGCGTGACCGAGGCGGCGGCGCTCGCCTGCGCCCGCTGGATGGGCCGCGGCGACGAGAAGGCCGCCGACCAGGCCGCGGTCGATGCCATGCGCCAGGCGCTGAACGTGCTCGACATCGATGGCGTCGTGGTCATCGGCGAGGGCGAGCGTGACGAGGCGCCGATGCTCTTCATCGGCGAGGAGGTCGGTACCGGGCGGGGGCCCAAGCTCGATATCGCCCTCGATCCCCTTGAGGGCACCACGATTACCGCCAAGGGCGGTCCCAACGCCATCGCCTGTCTCGCCATGGCGCCGCGCGGCGCCTTTCTCAACGCGCCCGACGTCTACATGCAGAAGATCGCGGTTGGCGGCGGCCTGCCTCCCGACCTGATCAATATCGAGGACAGCGCCGAGGCCAATCTCCGGCGACTGGCGGAGGCAAAAAGCGTCGCGGTGGACGACCTCGTCGTCTGCATCCTCGATCGCCCGCGCCACGAGAAGCTGATCGCCGAGGTGCGCGCCGCCGGTGCCCGCATCCGGCTGATCGGCGATGGCGATGTCGCCGGCGTCATCGCGACGTCGCGGATCGGCAGCGGCATCGACATCTACATGGGCTCGGGCGGCTCGCCGGAAGGCGTGCTGGCCGCAGCGGCCCTCCGCTGCATCGGCGGCCAGCTGCAGGGCCGGCTGCTGTTCCGCAATGACGAGGAGAGAGCGCGTGCCCGCAAGCTCGGCATCGACGACCTCGATCGCGTCTACAATGTGAATGACCTCGCGAAGGGCGACGTCATGTTCACGGCGACCGGCGTTACGGATGGCACGATGCTCAAGGGCGTGCGGCGCGTCGGCGAGCGGCTGTTCACGGAATCCATCGTGATGCGCTCGAAGAGCGGTACCGTCCGGGTCATCGAGGCCGAGCACAACCTGCCACGCAAGAGCGCCATGCTTCCGCATTTCGGCCGTTGAGCGGGCAGCCTCGTTGAGCGCTGGGCTCGCTCGCCAGCGTGTCGAACCGGTGGCGTGCGGCGAGCTCCTGGTCGACCGTTCGGTCACCGGCAAGAGCTGGCGCCTGGCCACGGAGCAACTCGACGCCGCCCGCGCGATCAGCCAGCAACATGGCCTGCCGGAGGTGGTCGGCCGGGTCCTGGCGGCCCGCGGCATGTCGGTCGCAGCGGTGCCGGGGTTCCTGCAGCCGAGGCTGCGCGACTGGCTGCCCGATCCGTCGCATCTGCTCGATCTGGATCGCGCCGTGGAACGGCTCGCTGCCGCCGCGGTCGCCGGCGAACGCGTCGGTCTCATCGGCGACTACGACGTCGACGGGGCGACCTCGACGGCGCTCGTCCGTCGCTATCTCGAAGCCGTCGGCTGTTCGGTCGAGGTGCGGATTCCGGATCGGCTGACCGATGGCTACGGCCCGAACGACGCTGCCTTCGCGGCGCTTGCCGCTGCCGGCTGCCGGCTCGTGCTATGCCTCGACAGTGGCACTACCGCTCACGCGCCGCTCGCCGCTGCCGCTGCACGGGGGCTCGAGGTCGTCGTTGTCGACCACCATGCCGCCGAGGCCGAGCTGCCGACGGCGCTCGCCGTGATCAACCCTAACCGCAGGGACCAGACGAGTGTCCTCGGCGACCTCGCGGCCGTCGGCGTGGCATTCGTCCTGATGGTGGCGCTCAATCGGGCACTGCGCGGCGCCGGGCATTTCACCTCCCGCGCCGAGCCGGACCTCATGGCGGCGCTCGATCTCGTGGCGCTCGGCACGGTCTGCGACGTGGTGCCGCTGACCGGGCTCAATCGGGCCTTCGTCGTGCAGGGCATCAAGATTGCCCGCCAGGGACGAAATCCGGGGCTCAGGGCGATGGCTGCCGCGGCCGGCATCGAGACGATCGACGA
>CAZGUW010000013.1:15091-22513 GCA_964528705.1 uncultured Geminicoccaceae bacterium | reverse complement strand
CAACGCCGGCGGGCGGATGGGCGAGAGCGAGCTGGGCGCGACACTGCTCGCAACGGAGGATCCGGCCATGGCCGCGGAGCTGGCGGGCCGGCTCGACCTCCTGAACACCTCGCGCCAGGCGCTCGAGCGCGAGACACTGGAGGCCGCCCTCAAGGCCGTCGAGCCGCAGCTCCGTGAGGACGAGCCGCTCCTGCTCGCCGCCGGGGCTGGCTGGCATGTCGGGGTGGTTGGCATCGTCGCCGCCCGGCTCACCGAGCGTTTTGCCCGGCCGGCCCTCGTGGTCGCTGTCGATGATGGTGTCGGCAAGGGATCCGGCCGGTCGATCCCGGGCTTCGATCTAGGTGCCGCGGTCATCGCGGCGCGTGCGGCTGGCCTGCTCGTGGCGGGCGGCGGGCATCCGATGGCGGCTGGCCTGACGCTCGCGGCGGAGCGCCTGCCGGCGCTGCAGGCCTTTCTCTGTCGCCGTCTCGCGGCGACCATCGCGGTGCCGGGGCCGGTGGAAGCCCCGGCGGTCGAGCCGGGCCGGGCCGAGCTTCACGTTGATGGCGTGCTGTCGCTCGCCGCAGTCAATACCGACCTCGCGCGCAAGCTGCTGCAGCTGGCGCCGTTCGGCGCCGGCCACGACGAGCCGCGCTTCGTGCTGGAAGCGGCCCGGGTCATGCAGGCCCGGCCGGTCGGCCGCGGTCACGTCTCCTGTCTCCTCGGCGGCCCGGCCGGTCCGGCCGTGCGGGGCATCGCATTCCGGGCGGCCGATACCGGCCTCGATCGAGCGCTGCTCGCTGGCGGTGGCCTGCGGGTCGTCGGCCGCATCCGCCTCGACAGCTTTCAGGGTCGCGAACGGGCAGGCCTCGAGATCGAGGACGCGGCACCACTCGCTTGACCGGACGTTCCCGGTCGAACTGATCAGGCTCGCGCTCGGTCGCACCCGCCGATCCAGCCGCTTCGGTCGAGCAATTGTTACATCTTGCGACCAATGTCGCCTTGCCAGCTGGCCCGTCGCTGCGTACCGAATCGGTCGAAGCGGACGGCCGAAAGCCATGAGGCCATCCAGCAGCCCTCGCGAACAATGGCTGGTTGATGAATCCAACCAAAGGAAGACTCTACGGCCTGATCGGCGCCGGCGGATTCGGGCGCGAGGTCATGCCTCTGCTCGACGCGTGTGTTCTTGGACAAGGTTCGATCCGGTCCGGGGACGATGCAAGGATCGTCTTTGTCGAATCTCGTCCTGCGCAACCCGAGATCGGTGGGCGCTCCGTGCTTTCCGTCTCGGACTTCCTCGAGGCGGATGTCGGGGAGAGGCTCTTCAATGTGGCGATCGCCGATTCGCGCGTTCGCGAGGAGCTGGTGCTGGCTTGTCTGGATGAGGGTTGCCTGGCCCAGTCGTTGGTTGCCGGCGATGCGGAAGTCGCTCCCACCGCGACCATCGGAGTCGGGGCGATCGTCTGTGGCCGGACGATGATCACGGACAATGCGAAGATCGGCCGGTTCTTCCACTGCAACATTTACTCCTATGTCGCGCATGACTGCGTGATCGGCGATTTCGTCACGTTCGGGCCGCGTGTGAGCTGCAACGGCAACGTGCGGATCGAGGATCACGCCTATATCGGTGCCGGTGCGGTCATCCGTCAGGGTGCACCCGGCCGGCCGCTGGTCATCGGCGAAGGTGCGGTGGTCGGCATGGGGGCGGTGGTGGTGCGCGACGTAGCGCCCTACAGCACTGTCGTCGGCAACCCGGCCCGGCCGCTCGATACGGCATCGCTCGACCGCCCGGAGGTCCTCAGCGCCACCGGATGAGGACGGCGCCGGCGACGAGGCAGAGAGCGCCCAGGAGCTTGGTCCAGTCGAACGGGCGGGCGGTAAGGCCTAGAAGCCCGAAGCTGTCGAGCACGAGCGCGGCCGCGAGCTGGCCGCAGATGACGAGCGCCACCACCGGGGCGGCGCCCAGGCGTGGCGTCGCGATGAGGGCGATGGTGACGAAGGCCGCACCCATCGCACCGCCGAGCCAGAGCCAGGGCGGCACCAGGCGAAGGTCGGACATCGCGGGCACAGGCGGGCGGAACGCCAGGGCGACGGCAGCCAGGAGCACGATTGCCGTGCCGAAGGAGACGAGGGCCGCACTCAGCGGATGGCCGAGGTGGCGAGCTAGTCCGGCATTGAGTGTCGGCTGAATGCCGAGCAGAATGCCGCCGAAGAGAACGAGACCGAGCCAGAAGATCGTCATCGGGCCGGCATAGCGGGCGGCGGGCCTGGTGGGAACGCCTGCCGCGCACGAGTGCGGGAGAATCCGCCTTGGGTGATCGCGAGGGGACCGGAAGAGCCGGGCTTTCGTGCACCGAGCTCGCGAAGCTGGCCTCCTGCCCGGCGGCCGAGATTGATTGGCTGGCGGGCCTCGGCCTGATTCGCCCGGGTCCTGACGGGCGCTACGCGCATGGCGACATCTCGCGCGTCCGCCTGGTCCTGGCGCTCCTGGGCTCCGGGCTCGGCCGCGCGCAGCTCGAGGCGGCGGCCCGGGCGGGGCAGGTCTCCGTCGACTTCGCCGGTGACATGATTGCCGACGCACCGGCTCTGACCGGCCTGACCCATGGCGAGGCGCTCGCGGCGGTCGGCCTCGATGCGGAGGAGGCGGCTCGGATCGAGCGGGCGCTCGGCCTGCCGGCGGCCGAGCCCGGCGATCCGATCCGCGAGGACGACCGGGAGCTTCTGGCGCTTGCCGCACAGGCGCGGCAGGAGGGCATCGGCGAGGCGGCGCTTCTGCGCCTGCTCCGGGTCTTCGCGCTCGGTATCCGGCAGATCGTCGAGGCGCAGCGCGACCTCTTCCGGGAGAATGTCGAGGAGCCGCTGCTCGCCTCGGGCATGCGCCGGCGCGAGTTGCTGGCGACGACCGCCCCCATTCGTCCGCGGCTGCAGCGTATCGGCTATCGCGCTGTCTTCCTCATCCTGCGGCGGCTGCTCGAGCAGGCGGTCTTCGACAATGCCATGGCGCGGCTCGACGAAAGCCTGGCCGAACAGGGCATCGTGCGTCCGGCCGCGGCGGCCCGAACCATCGTCTTCATCGACCTTTCCAGCTTCACGGCACTGACCGAGACCGAGGGCGACACCATGGCGGCGACGCTTGGCGGCCGCTTCGTCGAGCTCGTTCAGGAGACGGTGCTCCATCACTCCGGGCGGCTTGTGAAGCTCCTCGGCGACGGCGCCATGCTGCATTTCCGCCGGCCCGAGCACGCGGTCGCCGCGGCACTGGCCATCGTCGCCGGGGCCTCGGCCCACGACCTGCCGCCCGCCCGCGCCGGCATCGCCACCGGCCCGGTGGTCGGCCGCGACGGCGACTATTTCGGCCGCACGGTGAACATCGCCGCCCGCCTCGCCGACGTCGTCCCCGCCGGCGCCGTCTGGCTCGACGCCGCGACGGCGGCAAACGCAGGAAGACCCCTGGAGCCGGCCGGCAGGCGCGCGCTCAAGGGGCTCTTGGAGCCTGTCGAGGTGTTCGGCGTGGCGCGGGATGGCGCTGCGGAACGTGGCTGACGAGCTCCCCGCGCATCATGCATGATCAGGTCAGCACCGTTCGCGGGTCGTCCGTCGCTCGAGGATTTGGCATGTGGTGACAAGAGGCAGCGCGCACCCTGCCCGGAGCTGGTTATGGCATGGGCATCCGCGACAGGCAGGCTCGCAGCCGCTCCCATGCCGGGCCATGCGGCAGCGGGCCGATCACATCGCGGCGGATCTCGATCATCACGGCTGCAGCAGCACCGGCGTCGACCACACCGGCGTAGGGCGTGTTCAGGCCGACCTCGTAGCCTGACTCGGCGAAATGTGATTGCAGCGCAGCGACCCAGGAGTCTGGGGTGAGGCCGCATGTTGTCCCGAGATCGATCTCGGGACGCACGGCCTGCGGATGGGGCTCCACCTTCCAGGCCCTCTTCGGATAGCTGTGCAGATCGATCATGATCCGACCCGCCGCTTTGGCCCGCAGGCGCTGCCAGTGCGGATCGTACCAGGCTCTCTTCAAAACAGCACGCTCACCGGCGGGGAGGTCCCGGCGCAGGGGGCGGCCGCTGCGGGTGCGTGTGTAGATCATGCCGCGCCCGACCGCCGCCATCGGCTCGAGACTGTCTTCGGCGTAGCGTTCGACGTCGACGACGAGGCGCGAAACCTCGGCCGCGACAATGACGGCGTCAGGCCAGGCCGCTCTGGCCAGCTCATCGGTCAGGAGGTCGGCCGACAGACGCGCTTCGGCGGCGAGGGCGCGTGCCGACAGGGTGAACTGGTCGCGCGACTCGCGCGGGATCGTCGTGGACGCGTGCGGGACGTGTATGACGAGACGGCTCACCGAGCGGCTCCAGTTGGAGGCCGGCATTCTGCACCCGAAAGGGTTGAAGGATGATTGACGCGACAGGAGGCGCCTTGGCCGACTTCCCTCAGAGCATCGATTCGAGCCGGGTATTGACCACCAGCTCGGCGACGCTGGCGTTGTCGGGTAGGCCGAGGAGGAGGCTGACGGTTTCGGCGATCGTCGCAGGCTCGATGCGGCCGGGGCCGGGAACGGCACCCGGGACATTCTGGACGAGCTCGGTCTCGACGGCGCCAGGGCAGAGTGCCGTGGCGCGAAGCTGGTCGTCCCAGCCGGCGAAACGGGTGGCGTGGGTCATGGCGACGAGCGCGTGCTTGCTCATGACGTAGCCGAGGGACGCGCTTTGGTCGCGCACGCGCTTGCCGTCGGTCGAGCAGACGTTGACGACGCGGCCGTGGGGGGCGGCCCTGAGGTGGGGAAGGGCAGCCTTGGTCAGCCGGAAGGGTCCCTTGACGTTGACCGCCCAGAGCTCGTCGAGGTCGGCCTCGCTGCCCTCGTCGAAGGTCACGGTCCTGAAGATGCCCGCGTTGTTGACGAGGGCGTCGAGCCGGCCGAAGCGCTCGAGCGTGGCGTCGACCCAGGCGGCGGCGGTGGGCGGGTCCTTGGCGTCGAAAAGATGGGTGAGGACGTGCTCCGGATCGGCCGGCGGCGTTGGATTTCGCATGCCGAGCGAGAGGCTGTAGCCCTCGGCCAGGAGCCGTTCGGCGATGGCGGCGCCGATGCCGCGCGAGGCGCCCGAGATCATGACGACCCGGCCGTCGGCGGGCAGGAGGGCCGGCATTTCAGAAGAGACCCTGGTAGACGCCGCCATCGTTGACGATGTTCTGGCCCGTCATGAAGCCGGCCTGGGCGCTGCAGAGGAAGGCGACGAGGTCGCCGCATTCCTTCGGATCGGCGAAGCGGCCGGCGGGGCAGCCCTTCAACCGGTCCTCGACGATGGCCTCGTAGGTGGTGTTGCCGCGCTTCGCGTGGCCGTGGAGGTTGGTGTGCAGCGCGTCGGTATCGAAAAGGCCGGGGCAGACCGTGTTGATCGTGACGTTGCGGCCGATCAGGTCACGCGTCATAGAGGCCACCGCGCCCGAGAGGGCGAGGCGCGCCGCGTGGCTGTGGGCGAAGCCCGACTGCGGAAACTTGATGAAGCTCACCGACATGTTGACGATCCGGCCAAAGCCGCGCTCGGCCATGCCCGGCGCGCAGTGCTGGATGAGGTCGAGCGACGAGAAGCAGTGCGCCTCGAACCACTGGCGCCATTCGTCCTTCGTGATGTCCGCAAACGGTGTTGGTGTCTGGCGAACGCCCGGGTTGTTGACGAGGATATCTGGCGCGGGGCAGGCGGCGAGCAGCTTTGCCCGGTCGTCTTCGGCAGTGAAGTCGCCGGCGACGGCGATGGCCTGCACGCCGGTCGCCTCGGCGATGGCATGGGCCGCTTCCTCCAGCGATTCCTTTGTTCGGGCCATGAGCGTGAGGTCGCAACCGGCCTCCGCGAGGGAGAGGGCGCAGGCGCGGCCGAGGCCCTTGCTGGCCGCGCTGACGATGGCCTTGCGGCCCTTGATGCCGAGATCCATGGCTCAGGCCGCCTTCCGCTTCAGGATGCCGAGCTCGACGAGGCCATGCTCAAGGCCGGCCAGCGGCTCGCCTTCGAGGTGGCGGAGCGGTGCCCGGGGCTCGCCGGCCTGCCAGCCGAGCATCTCCATGGCGGCTTTGGTGGCCGGATAGAGCGTGCGGCCGCCCGAGGTGAAGAGGTCGGTGAGGCGTCGGCCCGTCGCCTGAAGGGCGGTCGCTTCCGCCCGGCGGGCGGGGTCCCTCGCCGCCTCGAACAGGTCGAGCCCGCCCGGCAGCCAGACATTGGGGAAGCAGTCGATGACCCCGTCGGCACCGAGCTCGACGGCGGGCACGCCGAAGACCGAGGAGGGGCCGCAGAAGACACGGAGGCGATCGGCGACGGCGAGATGCGTGCCGTAGAAATTGTTCCAGTCGCCCGAGCTCTCCTTGATCGCCACGACCTTGTCGACGTCGGCGAGGCGTGCCGCCAGGGCCGGCGGGATGGCATTCACGGCATTGCCCGGGATGTTGTAGAGGCAGACCGGCAGCGGGCTGGCCGCGGCGACGATCGCGATGTGCTCGAAGATCTCGTCCTCGGTAAGCTTCACGAAAAACGGTGGCAGGACGAGGACGCCGTCGCAGCCGGCATCGGCCGCGGCCCGCGCCGAGGCGATGGCGTCGGCGGCGAGGATCGCACCCGTGCCGGCGAGAATGGTCCGGCCCTGGGCCACCTCGACCGCGAGCCTGAAGAGGGTGGCGCGCTCGGCCAGCGTCAGCGTCCAGAACTCGCCTGTGCAGCCGGCGACGACCGCACCCGTGGCACCGTGCTCGAACTGCCGTTCGAGATTGGTGGTGAAGGCCTTTTCGTCGATCGCCCCCTGCGCGTCGAACGGGGTGACGACGGCCGGCATGGCACCCGACCAGGCGACGCTGTTGCGATCCATGGGTTCAGACTTCCCTGTTGAGACGCCGGCCGTCATCGCCGGCGAAAAGATGCAGATTGGCGGTGCGGAACAAGAGGGCGAGCGGCTCGCCGGTCCGAAGCGCGACCTCAGCGCCGACCCGGCCGGTGAGCTGGTGCCCGGCAATCTCGAACTGGACGATCGCCTCGTGGCCGGTGGGCTCGACCAGCCTGACGCTGGCCGACTGGCCCGCCGGATCGATAAGGATGTCCTCGGGACGGATGCCGAGCGTGACCGGCCCGGCCGCCTGCTCGAGATCGAGGCCGGCGAGTGGCAGCCGCCAGTCGCCGGCGACGAAATGGCCCTGCTCGAGGTGGCCATCGACAAGGTTCATCGACGGCGTGCCGATGAAGCCGGCGACGAAGCGGTTGGCCGGCTGGCGGTAGATCATGGCCGGCGTGTCGAGCTGCTGCAGCCGGCCATTGGCGAGGACGGCGATGCGGTCCGACATGGTCATCGCCTCGAGCTGGTCGTGGGTGACGTAGACCATGGTCCGGCCGATGCGCTGGTGCAGCTCGATGAGCTCGGCGCGCATATGCGCCCGGAGCTTAGCGTCGAGGTTGGAGAGCG